>JANNGJ010000135.1:0-16944 GCA_031403815.1 Burkholderiales bacterium
GGCCGCGCCATGTTCCCCAACGCGCACGACACCCTGGCCTTCGCCGTGCTGGTGTTCGCCATCGCGCTGCCGGGCTGGGTGCAGTACGCGCGCACCGTGCGCGGCTCCACACTGGTCGAGCGCAACAAGGAATATGTACAGGCCGCGCGTGTCACCGGCGTCTCGCCGCTGCGCATCATGCGCAAGCATGTGCTGCCCAATGTGCTCGGTCCCGTGCTGGTGTTGGCGACGATCCAGGTCGCGACCGCCATCCTGACCGAGGCGACGCTGTCTTTCCTCGGCGTCGGCGTGCCGCCGACGCAGCCCTCGCTAGGCACCTTGATCCGCGTCGGCAACGACTTCCTGTTCTCGGGCGAATGGTGGATCACGATCTTCCCCGGCCTGATGCTGGTGCTGATCGCGCTCAGCGTGAACCTGCTCGGCGACTGGCTGCGCGATGCGCTGAACCCGAGGCTGAGATGAGCAGCGCCGCGTTGTTGGAGGTTCGAAACCTCCGCGTCGAGTTCCCGTCACGCCGCGGCAACCTGCTGGCCCTCGACGACATCTCATTCTCGATCGCGCCCGGCGAGGTGCTCGGCGTGGTCGGCGAGTCGGGTGCCGGCAAATCGCTAACCGGCTCGGCCATCATTGGCCTGCTGGATCCGCCCGGGCGCATCGCCGGCGGCGAGATTCTGCTGGCCGGCCAGCGCATCGACAACCTGCCGTATGAGCAGATGCGTGCAATCCGTGGCCGCAAGATCGGCGCGATCTTTCAAGACCCACTGACTTCGCTGAACCCGCTCTACACGATCGGCCGCCAGCTCATCGAAACCATCCGCACCCACCTGCCGCTGAACGAAGAACAGGCCCGCGCGCGGGCCGTCAAGCTGTTGCAGGTCACCGGTATCCCGGCGGCCGAGCAGCGCATCGATCAGTACCCGCACCAGTTCTCCGGCGGCATGCGCCAGCGCGTCGTGATCGCCTTGGCCCTGGCCGCCGAGCCGCAACTGATCGTCGCCGACGAGCCGACCACGGCACTCGATGTCTCGATCCAGGCCCAGATCATTTCGCTGATCCGCCGCCTGTGCAAAGAGCATGGCACCGCGGTGATGCTGGTCACGCACGACATGGGCGTGATCGCCGAGACCTGCGACCGCGTCGCGGTGATGTATGCCGGGCGCATCGTCGAAGTCGGCCCGGTCGCCGATGTCATCCACCGGCCCTCGCACCCCTACACCGTGGGCCTGATGGGCTCGATCCCGGCAATGGACGAAGACCGCGAGCGCCTGCTGCAGATCGACGGTGCGATGCCACGCCTGAATGCCATTCCCACCGGCTGCGCCTTCAACCCGCGCTGCCCGCAGGTTTTCGACCGCTGCCGCAAGGAGCGACCCGACCTGATTGATGCCGGGCCGACACGCGCGGCCTGCTGGTTGGTGGCAGACCGCCAGCGGAGGGCGGCATGAGTGCTCCGCTGGTTGAAGTCAAAGACCTCGCCAAGGTCTTCGACGTCTCGGCACCCTGGCTCAACCGCATCGTCGAACGCAAGGCGCGCCAGTTCGTGCACGCGGTCGATGGCGTCAGCTTCGCCATCCAACGTGGCAAGACCTTGGCCCTGGTGGGAGAGTCGGGCTGCGGCAAAAGCACGGTGGCGCGCCTGCTGGTAGGCCTGTATGCCCCGACGCGCGGCAGCGTGCAGTTCGACGGCAAGGACACTCACGGCACGGCCGACCAGGCGCAGCTCAAGGTCATGCGCCGACGCATGCAGATGATCTTTCAGGACCCGTATGCGAGCCTGAACCCACGCTGGAAAGTGCGCGACATCGTCGGCGAGCCGCTCACCGAACACGGCATGGTGACCGACGTTGACGAGCTGAAACAGCGCGTCGCCGACCTGCTGCTGTCGGTCGGCCTGGCCGCGGCCGACGTCGAGAAATTCCCGCACCAATTCTCGGGCGGCCAGCGCCAGCGCATCTCGATCGCGCGCGCGCTGGCGACACAACCCGAATTCCTGGTCTGCGACGAGCCGACCTCGGCGCTCGATGTCTCGGTGCAGGCGCAGGTGCTCAACATCATGAAGGACTTGCAGCGCCAGCGCGGGCTGACCTACCTCTTCATCTCGCACAACCTGGCCGTCGTGCGCCATGTGTCGGATCAGGTTGGTGTGATGTACCTCGGCCGCCTGGTCGAGCTGGCTGACAAGGCGGATCTGTTCAGTGCACCGCGCCACCCCTACACGCGCATGCTGCTCGATGCGATTCCCGACATCCATATGAGCGGCCGTGCGCGCACGCCGGTGCAGGGTGAGGTGCCCAATCCTCTCAGCCCGCCGAGCGGCTGCGCTTTCCACCCGCGCTGCCCGCACGCCAATGCGCGTTGCTCGCAGGAGCGTCCCGCGTTCAAGGCCTTCAAGGGCATCACGGTGGCCTGCCACGCCGTGGAGGAAGGCCGGATCTGATCTGCGCCGGCTTCAGCCGGGCAGCAGCCGCTCGCGCGCAAACAACTCGGTGATCGACTCGCGCTCGCGGATGAGGGTGCTGCGCTCGCCATCGACCATCACCTCCGCCGCACGCGGCCGGCTGTTGTAGTTGCTGGCCATGCTCATCGCATAGGCGCCGGCCGACAGCACAGCCAGGTGGTCGCCCGGCTGCAGCGCCAGGCGGCGGTCGCGGCCGAGCCAGTCGCCCGATTCGCAGACCGGGCCGACGATGTCCCACAGCAGCGGCTCGCCCGCCTTTTCGACGCCACGCAGCGTGCAGGGCACGATCCCCATGTAGGCCTCGTACATGGCAGGTCGCACCAGATCGTTCATGGCGGCATCGACGATGCAGAAGTTCTTCTGTTCGCCGGGCTTGCAGACCAGCACTTCGGTGACCAGGACGCCGGCATTGCCGACCAGCGATCGGCCCGGCTCGAACAGCAATTCGCGGTGGCCGTGGCCGCGCGCGTCGATGCGCTCCAGCAGGCGCGCCACCAGCTCGCCCGCATCGGGTGGTGTTTCGTCGGTGTAGGTGATGCCCAGCCCGCCGCCGACATCGAGATGCTGGATGCGAATGCCTTCGCGCTCCAGCGCTTCGATCAAATCGAGCAGGCGGTCGAGCGCATCGAGGTAGGGCCCGATCTCCGTGATCTGCGAGCCGATGTGGCAATCGATGCCGACCACGTCCAGGCCCGGCAGCGACGCCGCTTGGCGGTACGCGGCCAGGGCCTCGCTGTGGGCGATGCCGAACTTGTTGCCCTTCAGGCCGGTGGAGATGTAGGGGTGCGTCTTGGCATCGACGTCGGGGTTGATGCGCAGGCTCACCGCTGCGCGCCGGTCGCACTCGACAGCCACTGTCGACAGAGTGACCAACTCGCTGCGGCTCTCGACGTTGAAGCATTTCACGCCCACCTCGAGCGCGCGGCGCATCTCGTCGCGGCGCTTGCCGACGCCGGAAAACACCAGCTTGGCCGGGTCGCCACCTGCCGCCAGCACACGTTCGAGTTCGCCGACCGAAACGATGTCGAAGCCGCAGCCGGCTCGCGCAAAGGTCTGCAGCACGGCCAGGCTCGAGTTGGCCTTCAGCGCATAGCAGATCAGGTGAGTGCGGCCGACCAAGGCGCGCTGATAGGCGGCCAGGGCGTGGAGCATCGATCCGCGTGAATAGACGTACAGCGGCGTGCCGTACTCGCGCGCCAAGGTGTCGAGACTGCAGCCTTCGACGAAGAGTTGATTGCCGCGCCAGGCGATGTGCGGCGCGCCGGGCAGGGCACTCATCGGGTCGTCGCAGGCGCCGACGCGCTGCTCGCGGCGGGCGGCAGGGTCAGCGGCCCCTTCTGGCCGCAAGCTGCCAGGCCCAAAGCCATGGCCGCCACTGCCGTCGTGACCAGGCGGCGCACAGCGCAGGCAGACGCACGAACAGCATGCGCCGCTACACTCGGTTTGCTCTTGAAGTGATGCATGCCAACGATTCTATGCAAGCCACCCCACTGACCGATGCCGAGTACCGCCGCCTGACCGCAGAAGTACTCGCGCGCATCGAAGCCACGACAGACCGCTGGCTTCAGGACGACGTGATCGACGTCGATGGCCAACGCGCGGGCGGCCTGCTTGAGCTGAGCTTCCCGGGCGGCAGCAAGATCGTCATCAACACGCAACCGCCGCTGCAGGAGTTGTGGCTGGCCACGCGCGGCGGCGGCTACCACTTCGCGCATGTCGATGGCCGGTGGTGTGATACGCGCGACGGTGTCGAGTTCTTTGCGCGGCTGGACGAAGCGGCCAGTACGCAAGGCGGAAAGACACTTCGCTTCTAACCCCAGCCGCCAACTCAATTGCGGAACAAGTCGAGGATGCCCTTGCGTTCGGCCTCTGTGGGGGGTGCCGGAGGCGGGACGCTCTCCAGGCCCAGGCTGCCGACCCCGGAGCCGTTGGCGTATTCCTCGTAGATCCAGTCGCCGCCGACATTGAGCAAGCCCTCCGGCGGGGCCGGCTCCTTCACCGGTATGGCCCTCAGGGCATGCGCCATGAACTCGATCCAGACGGGCAGCGCCAGGCCGCCGCCGGTTTCGCGGTCGCCGAGCTTCTTCGGGTTGTCGTAGCCGATCCAGACCACCGCGACGACGCTCTGCTGCCATCCGGCAAACCAGGCGTCCATGGAATCGTTGGTTGTGCCCGTCTTGCCGTAGAGGTCGGGTCGCTTGAGGGTGCCCTGCGCGCGCGCGGCGGTGCCAGAACGCGTCACTTCCTGCAGCAGGCTGGTCATCACGAAGGCATTGCGCGCGTCGAGTGTGCGCATCGATGCATCGAGCACCGGGCGCTCGGCCTGCTGGAGGATGCGGCCCTTGCTGTCGGTCACGCGGTCGATGAGTCTAGGCGCCACCAAGAAGCCGCCATTGGCAAACACGCTGTAGGCACTCGCCATCTGCAGCGGCGTGACGGACCCGGCGCCAAGCGCCATCGTCAAGTACGCCGGATGCTTCTCGGCTTCAAAGCCGAAGCGCGTGAGCCACTCCTGCGCGAACGGCGGACCGACGGCCTGCAGCACGCGGATCGAGACCATGTTCTTCGACTTGGCCAGCCCGCGCTTGAGTGGCATCGGGCCGTCAAACGTGCCGTCGTAGTTCTTCGGCTCCCAAGGTTGGCTGCCGGTCGTGCCTGCGTCGAAGAACAAGGGCGAGTCGTTGACAACGGTGGCCGGCGTGAAGCCCTTTTCCAAGGCCGCCGAGTAAATGAAGGGTTTGAAGCTCGAGCCGGGTTGGCGCCAGGCTTGGGTCACGTGGTTGAACTTGCTCTTGCCAAAGTCAAAGCCACCGACCAGGGCACGGATGGCGCCTGTGCTCGGGTCGAGGGCAACAAAGGCGCCTTCCACCTCGGGCACCTGGGTCAGCGACCATTGGCCCTTGGCGCCCTTGAGCACGCGCACCACGGCACCACGGCGAATCTGCTTTTGCGCCGCTGCCTTGTCACCCAGGCCCGAAGCCACCGGCCTCAGGCCGTCGCCCGTGACAGTGACTTCTTCGCCGTCCTGCAGCACGGCCACCACTTTGCGCGGTGAGGCTTCGAGCACGACAGCCGCACGCAGATCGTCGTTGTCGGGGTGATCTGCCAGGGCCTCAGCCACCCGCGTGTCCAGCGCGGCCGGATCCGACGGCAGGTCGACATAGGCCTCTGGCCCCCGGTAGACCTGGCGCAGCTCGAACTCCATCAAGCCGCGGCGCAGTGCGCGGTAGGCAACCCCTTGGTCGGCCGCGTTCACCGTCAGGGTGGCGTTCAGGCCGCGCGTGTAGGTCTCATCGCCGTACTGCGCGAAGATCAACTGACGTGCCGTTTCAGCGACGAACTCGGCGTGCACGGCCACGTCCGACTGGGTCCGGTAGTGCAAGTTCTCCGCCCGCGCGGCGGCAGCCTGCTCGGCACTGATGTAGCCGTTGGCCTGCATGCGCTCGATGATGTGCTGTTGGCGAATCGTGGCGCGCTTCGGATTGACGATCGGGTTGTAGGCCGATGGCGCCTTGGGCAGGCCGGCCAGCATCGCCGCCTCGGCCACCGAGATGTCCTTCAATGGCTTGCCGAAGTAGATTTCTGCGGCCGCAGCGAAGCCATGCGCCCGTTGACCCAGAAAAATCTGGTTCATGTAGGCCTCGAGGATCTGGTCCTTGCTGAGCTGGCTCTCGATCTTCCAGGTCAACAACACTTCGTAGATCTTGCGCGTAAAGGTCTTCTCGGTCGACAGGTAAAAGTTGCGCGCCACCTGCATCGTGATGGTGGAGGCACCCTGGCTGCGTGCGTCGCTGAACTGGGCCAGGCCGGCGCGCAGCATGCCGATGTAGTCCACACCACCGTGTTCGTAGAAGCGCGAGTCTTCGATGGCGAGGACGGCGTCCTTCATGACCTTGGGGATCTGCGCAATCGGCAAGAAGCTGCGCCGCTCTTCGCCGAATTCGCCGAGCAGGACGCCATCGACTGAAAACACCTTCAACGGCAGCTTCGGGCGGTAGTCCGTCAGGCTGGTGATCGATGGCAGGTTGGGGTAGGCCACCGCCAGGGCAATACCGATCAAGATGGCGATGAGCAAAACGACAGTCGCCACCACGGCCACCCCCCAGCCGAGGGGGCGCATGATCCACAGGGCCCAATCAGGCAGGCGTTTGTTGAGGCTCACAGGGGATGGGCGGAAGAGCCGCCAAAGGGCGCGCCAGCGATGGCTGCGACGATTATAAGAAGCAGGGTCGTCCGCAATGGCTTGATCCGTGAACTGCTGCTCGACAGCCGGCGCCACCCGCGGGCTTACCCCATGCGATGCTCATGGTGGCCGTGTCAAGGTGTGTTCAGGGGCACCGTGGCTCAGTCGGAGATTCACAACGACACGGGGCCCAAAAGCGTGCCTTTTTCGTGGGCGCTCAAAGGCTTTGCTGCTAGCATTGAAGTAACTTGTTAACAGTCCAGAGCGTGAATTGACAACATTCGGTAACGCACTGAGGGGATCCCGCTGTGAGCTTTGTTGACGCGCTCCTAGGCCGCAAGCACTCTTCGATGATCGGGCTGGACATCAGCACATCGAGCGTCAAACTCGTTGAATTGGGCCAGAGCACTTCTGGCGAGTTCATTGTCGAGCGCTTCGCGTCCGAACCCTTCGAGAAGGGTTGGATCACCGACGGCCAGATCGAGAAGTTCGACGAGGTCGCTGATGCCGTGCGGCGTGTCATCAGCAAGAGTGGAACTCGAACCAAGAATGTCGTCATGGCGATGCCCCAATCGGCCGTGATCACCAAGAAGATCATGTTGCCCGCCGGCTTGCGCGAGGAAGAGCTCGAACTGCAGGTCGAGAGCGAAGCCAACCAATACATCCCTTTCTCGCTGGACGAGGTCAGCCTGGACTTCTGCGTCATCGGCCCGAGCCCGACCTCGGTGGGCGATGTCGAGGTCTTGATCGCGGCGTCGCGCAAGGACCGCGTGCAGGATCGCCAGGGCCTGGCCGAGGCCGCCGGTTTGAAGCCGGTGGTGCTGGACATCGAGAGCCATGCCTCCCGCCTGGCCATGAGCCGTATCGTCAAGGCCCTGCCCAACGAAGGCAAGGATGCCCTGGTGGCCCTGTTCGAGATCGGCGCCGATACCACCAGCCTGAAGGTGCTGCGCGACGACGAAATGCTGTATGACCGCGACCAGGCCTTTGGCGGCTCCCAGTTGACCCAGCTCATTTCTCGCCAATACGGCTTCTCCTTCGAAGAAGCCGAGCAGAAGAAGCTGGGGGGCGATCTGCCCGAGGACTACGAATCAGCCATCCTCGTGCCCTTTGTCGACAGCCTGTCACAAGAAATTGGGCGCGCCTTGCAATACTTTTTCACCAGCACACCGCACCATAAGGTGCACTACGTGATGCTGGCGGGCGGCACGGCGACCCTGCCGGGCCTGAAAGAGCGCGTGACCGACCTGACCGGCTTCGCCTCGATGGTCGTCAACCCCTTCGAGCACATGAAACTCGGCAGCTCGGTGCGTGAGAACAAGGTGCGCCGCGAGGCCCCGTCCTACCTCACAGCCTGCGGGCTGGCGATGCGGAGGTTCATGCAGTGATCCTCATCAATCTACTTCCCCACCGGGAAGAAAAACGCCAGCGGCGCAAGACCGCGTATTTCACCGGCCTCGCGCTCGGCGCGGCTGCCGGGCTGGTCGTCGCTGGGCTGTGGTACGGCGTGCTCGAGCAGATGAAGTCTGCGCAGATGGAGCGCAATGCCTACCTCGGCGCCGAGATCAAGAAGCTCGAAGCGCAGATCAAGGACATTGCCAATCTGCGCGCCGAAATTGACGCGCTGCAAGCCCGCCAGAAGGCCGTCGAAGACTTGCAGACGGACCGCAACATTCCGGTGCATCTGCTCAACGAGCTGGTCAAGCAGACCCCCGAGGGGGTCTACCTCAGTGCCATACGCCAAACCGGCAACGTCGTGGCAGTGACCGGCGTGGCGCAGAGCAATGAACGCGTGTCAGAGTTCCTGCGCAATACGCTGTACAGCTCGCCATGGCTCGAGAGGCCGGAGTTGATCGAGATCACAGCGGCTGCGGGAGCGGCAGGGCGCCAGCGGGCTTATAACTTCTCGATGCGTGTCTCCATCAAGCGTCCCCAGGCGCCGGCGCCGGGGGCCGTGGCTCCCGCGGCTGCTGTCGCCGTCAAAGCACCCTGAGGGCGCACCATGGCCACCCAGACCAAAACTCCCAGTTTCGATGTTGCTGCAGCTTTCGAGCGGTTGGTTTCCCAGTTTCGGGGGCTCGACTTCAAGCAGCCGGGCCAATGGCCGCTGATCCCCAAGATTGCGTCTTGGGTGCTGCTCGGCGCGATGGTGGTCGGCCTGCTCTGGTTCTTGGTGCTTGCCGACAAGGACGCCGAGCTTGAAGCCGAACGCAACAAGGAGCCCGGCCTCAAGCAGGACTACCGCAGCAAGCTGGCCCAGGCCGTCAATCTGCCTGAGTTGCGCAAGCAGAAGCAGCAGGTCGAGGAATACGTGACCCAGCTTGAGAAGCAGCTGCCCGGCAAGGCCGAGATGGATGCCCTGCTGACGGACATCAACCAAGCCGGCATCGGGCGCGGCTTGCAGTTTGAGCTCTTCCGCCCCGGCGCCGTCGCTGTGCGCGACTATTACGCTGAGTTGCCGATCACCATCCGCGTCAGCGGTCGTTATCACGACATCGGTGCGTTCGCGGCCGACGTGGCCAACCTGTCTCGCATCGTTACGCTGCACGACTTGGCTATCAGCGGCGTGCAGCGCGATGGTGGCGGCAGTTTGTCGATGGACGCGGTGGCGCGCACCTATCGCTACCTGGACTCAAGCGAAGTCGCGGCGCAGAAGAAGCCGGCACCCGGAGCCAAGAAATGAGTCATGTGATGGGCAATCGAGCGCGACCCGGCAGGGCGCGGTTTGCATCGCTGCTGGTGATTGCTGCCGTGTTGGTGGCTTGCGGCGCTGAACTCAATGAGCTGCAGCAGTGGATGGAGCAGCAAAGGCGCGAAGTCAAGCCGAACGTGCCGCCGCTGCAGCCGCCGAAGAAGTTTGATCCCCAGCCCTATGCGGCGGCAGACGCCATCGAGCCCTTCAGCACACAGAAGCTCTCGGTTGCGCTCAAGCGCGACGAACGCGTGCCCAGCTCCTTGCTGGCCAGCGAACTCAAACGGCGCAAGGAGCCTTTGGAGTCCTATCCGCTGGATAACATGAACATGGTTGGCAGCGTCACCAAGCAAGGCAAGCCGTTCGCGCTGCTGCGGGTCGACGGCCTGCTGTACCAAGTCAAGGTGGGTGACTACATGGGCCAGAACTACGGCCGCGTTCTGCGCATCAGCGACTCCGATCTGGTGTTGCGTGAAGTGGTGCAGGACGCTGCGGGTGAATGGATCGAGCGCAACAGCACGCTGCAATTGCTGGAGCGGGGGGCGCGATGAAGAATCCGAAGGAGAAGCGCATCATGATGAAGTGTCGGGCATGGGGTGTGGCAGTGGTGCTGGCAGTCGGCGCACCAGCCGCGGCCCTGGCGCAAAGTGTGATCCAGTCGATCACCAGCAGCCAGCAATCAGGCAGCGAAGTGGTGCGGATCGAGTTGAGCCAAGCGCTCACGGCGGTGCCGGCAGGCTTTGCGATCCAGGCGCCACCGCGCATTGCGATCGACTTGCCTGGCGTGGGCAGCGCGCTCGGGCGGCCGTCGGTTGAACTCAATCAGGGCAACCTGCGTTCCGTGAACGTGGCCCAGGCCGGCGACCGTACGCGCCTGGTGCTGAATCTGAAGCAGGCCGCTACCTATCGGGCCCAACTTGACGGCAAGACGCTGTTGATCATCGTCGACTCTGGCGCGCCGAGCGGCGCAACGGTTGCGGCAGCGCCCGTGGGCGCAACGCCGGCTGGCAACTTCGCACCCGCACAGAACCGTGAACAACTGGCGCTGCGCGACATTGACTTCCGCCGTGGCGGCGATGGCGCCGGCCGCGTGGTCGTCAGCCTGCCGAGCAGCCAGGTGGGGGTGGACATTCGCCAGCAAGGCACGGGCCTGGTGGTCGAGTTCCTGCGCTCAGCCGTGCCCGACAGTCTGCGCAAGCGCCTCGACGTCACTGACTTCGGCACCCCGGTGCAGACCGTGACGACGACGCAGAGCGGCGACCGTGTGCGCATGGTGATCGAGCCGCGCGGCAACTGGGAACACAGCGCCTACCAGAGCGACAACCAATTCGTGGTTGAAGTGCGCCCGGTGCGCGTCGATCCGAACAAGCTGACGCAAGGCCCCGGCTACCAGGGTGAGAAGCTGAGCTTGAACTTCCAGAACATCGAAGTCCGCTCCTTGCTCCAAGTCATTGCTGACTTCACCAATTTCAACGTCGTGACCAGCGACACCGTCACCGGCAACCTCACGCTGCGTCTGAAGGACGTGCCGTGGGACCAGGCCCTGGACATCATTCTGCAGGCCAAGGGCCTGGGCCTGCGCAAGAGCGGCAACGTGATCTGGATCGCGCCGAAGGACGAACTCGCGATCAAGGAGCAGGCCGAACTCGAGTCCGGCAAGAAGAAGACGGAACTCGAGCCGTTGCGCACGCAGGCTTTCCAGCTCAACTATGCCAAGGCGACGGAAGTCGCCGCCTCACTCGTCAGCACAGGTGGCGGCGCCGGTGCCCAGGGCCAGACGGCGCGCCTGCTGTCAGCTCGCGGGAGTGTGATTGCCGAGCAGCGCACGAATCAGTTGTTTGTCACCGACATCCCGACCAAGCTGGAAGAGATCCAGTCCTTGATTGCGAAGATCGACATCCCTGTGCGCCAAGTGTTGATCGAGGCGCGGATTGTTGAGGCGAATGACACCTGGGGTAGGTCACTCGGTGTCAAGCTCGGCGGTGGCGCGCGCAATCTCGGTGCGGGCGGCTTGGTTGGCGTGCCTCGCGGCGTCATTGCGCCCAGCATCGAAGTGACACAACCCGTGGGCGGATTGGCCACGGTCGTATCGTCCGGCAACTTCGTCAATCTTCCCGCGACCGGCCAAGGTGGCTATGACCCCTCGACGATCAGCTTGTCGCTGTTCAATCGCGATGTCAGTCGATTCATAAACCTGGAGATCTCTGCGCTCGAAGCAGACGGTAAGGGCAAAGTCGTTTCCAGCCCGCGCATCATCACGGCGGACCAGAAGAATGCCTTCATCAGCCAAGGCACGAAGATCCCGTTCCAGAAGTCGACCAGCTCGGGCGCAACGGCTGTCGAGTTTGTCGAGGCGACCTTGAAGCTTGATGTGACGCCTCAGATCACCCCGGAGGGCAATGTCATCCTGACCGTGAAGATCAACAAGGACAGCCTGGGCACCCTGACCGCCCTGGGTCGCGAAATCAACGTCAAGGAAGTCAGAACCGAAGTGCTCGTCGAGAACGGCGGTACGGTGGTGATTGGCGGCATCTTTGAGCAGAACGAGTCGAGTTCTGAGACCAAGGTACCCCTTCTGGGTGACATCCCCTATGTCGGCAACCTCTTCAAGACCCGAACCCGCGATACGTCCCGCACGGAGTTGTTGGTGTTTCTCACGCCCCGCGTGGTGACTGAGCGCAACGTCGTCCGCTGAGCTTGATTGAGTCGGCCGACGGCGGCATCTGAGCCTGCCGTGGCGGCAGTGTCGATCTCCCTTGTCGGCATGCCTGGCAGTGGCAAATCCACTGTCGGGCGGCACGTCTCACGGCAGTTGGGCCTGCCCTTCATTGACACCGACCTTGTGATCGAGCGCCGCATTGGTTGCTCGATCCGTGACTACTTCGAGACTCAAGGCGAAGCGGCCTTTCGCGATGTCGAGCAGGCCGTGATCGACGAGGTTACGCAGCTCTCCGGGCACGTGCTTGCGACGGGTGGCGGGGCCGTGTTGCGCGAGCCGAACCGGATGGCGCTGCATGCGAGAACCACCGTGGTTTATCTGCGCTCGACGCCGGAAGATCTGGCCCGGCGCTTGCGTCACGACGCCCACCGCCCGCTGCTGCAAAGCGCTGCCGGTGACCCATTGCGCCGCCTGCGCGCACTGTTCCAGGACCGTGACCCACTCTACCGACGCACGGCGCACTTCGTCATCGAGACCGGGCGGCCATCCGTACACTCCCTGGTCAACATGGTGCTGATGCAACTCGAGCTGGCAGGCGTTGTCCCGGCGGCACCGTCAGCAGCGGCCGCGCCGCTTTCAGGAGATGCGCCGCCGTAAACTCGGAGCATGCCGAGTTCGATTCCTGCCGATGCGCGCTGTGTGCCGATTGCCCTCGGTGATCGAAGCTACGACATCCTCATCGGCAGCGCCCTGTTGCGGGACCCCGCCGTGTGGCAGGGCCTGCCGAGCGCGGCCACGGCGCTGATCGTCACCAACCCCACTGTCGCAGGCCACTACGCAGCGGCGCTGAAGGGCGCGCTCGCGCCGCACTACGTCCGCGTTCTCACGCTCGAGTTGCCCGACGGTGAAGCGCACAAGGGCTGGGACGCCCTCAATTCGATCTTCGAACGCCTGCTCGGCGAAGGCTGCGACCGGAAGACCGTGCTGTTCGCGCTCGGCGGCGGGGTGGTCGGCGACATGACGGGCTTTGCTGCCGCCTGCTACATGCGCGGCGTGCCCTTCGTGCAGGTGCCCACGACCCTGCTGGCGCAGGTGGACTCCTCGGTGGGGGGCAAGACCGCCATCAACCACCCGCTGGGCAAGAACATGATCGGCGCCTTCTACCAACCTGAGCGCGTGGTCTGCGATCTCGATACGCTGACCACCTTGCCAGACCGCGAGCTGTCCGCGGGGCTGGCGGAGGTGATCAAGTACGGGCCGATCGCAGATGCTGAGTTCCTGAACTGGATCGAAGCCAAGCTCGACGCATTGTTGGCGCGAGACACTTCCGCGCTGGCCCATGCTGTGCGGCGCTCCTGTGAGATCAAGGCCGCCGTGGTTGCCGTGGACGAGCGCGAGGCGGGATTGCGCGCCATCCTCAATTTCGGCCACACCTTTGGCCACGCGATCGAATCCGGCCTCGGCTACGGCGAGTGGCTGCACGGTGAGGCGGTGGGCTGCGGCATGGTGTTGGCCAGCGAACTGTCAGTGCGCTTGGGTCTGATGCCGCCGGCCTTTGCCGAGCGCATGCGGCGCCTGTGTGAACGCGCGCGTCTGCCGGTGCGTGCGCCTGACCTCGGCGCCGAGCGCTACCTTGACTTGATGCGCGTCGACAAGAAGAGCGAGGGCGGTGCTTTGCGCTTCGTGCTGATCGAAGCCATCGGCCGCGCCGCGTTGCACCGGGTGTCCGACGCCCAGGTCCGCGCCACGCTGGCCGCCCACCTCGCTGCCTGAGCGTCGCCGCATGCTGGCCCGCTACGCCTGTGATCCGGCGCGCAGCCAAGGGCGACGCATCGCCGAGCCCGCTTCTCCGCCACGCACGGAGTACGAGCGCGACCGCGACCGCATCGTCCACAGCACGGCCTTTCGGCGCCTGGTCTACAAGACCCAGGTGTTCGTGAACCATGAGGGCGACTTGTTCAGGACCCGCCTGACGCACTCGCTCGAGGTGGCACAGCTCGGCCGCTCGGTGGCGCGGGCGCTGGCCCTGTGCGAAGACCTGGTCGAGGCGATTGCGCTGGCGCACGATCTGGGCCACACCCCCTTCGGCCACGCCGGGCAAGATGCGCTGCATGACTGCATGCGGGACCATGGCGGCTTCGAGCACAACCTGCAGAGCTTGCGCGTGGTGGACGCCTTGGAGCAGCGCTACCCGCTCTTCGACGGACTGAACCTGTGTCTGGAAACGCGCGAAGGCATTCTCAAGCGCTGCTCAGCGCCTGTTGCCGCTGCGCTGGAAGCCGCCCAGCCGGGTGGCGTGGCGCGCCGCTTCCTCGCCCAGCAGCAGCCCAGCCTGGAAGCGCAACTGGTCAATCTTGTTGACGAGGTTGCCTACAACGTGCACGACATCGACGACGGCGTGCGCTCCGGCCTGCTCAGCCTGGGCCAGTTGGAGACGGTGGACCTGTATGTGCGCTACCGCGACGCGGCCCTGGCTGCGCACCCCCCATTGGCGGACTCACCACGGCGCCTGCTGGCAGACGCGCTGCGCCGTATGTTGTCGGCCCAGGTGCACGATGTGATTGCGGCCACGCAAAGCCTGCTCGAGCAGCACCGCCCGGCGGACGCGCAGGCAGTTCGCCACCTGCCGCCCCTGATCGCCTTCGGTCAGACCATGCGCGCGCAGAGCACTCAATTGAAGCGCTTTCTGCACCGCTCGTTGTACCGCCATCCGCAAGTCATGGCGACCACCCAGCGCGCGCGCGACCTGATCCAGTTTTTGTTCCACGCCTATGTCGAGGCGCCGGCCGAACTGCCGCCCGAGCAAGCTGCCGCGTTCGCGGCGCGGGGCCACCGTGTGGTGGCCGACTACGTCGCCGGCATGACAGACCGCTTCGCCACGCGCGAGTACCAGCGGCTCACCGGCCAGCCGGCCTTCGCCCAGGATTGAGGCCATGGCCCGCGCAAAGCGTCTGGCGCTGGCCCGTGAACTGCACCACCTGATGCAGCGCGGCCACAACCGCCAGAGCGTGTTCGTCGACGACCAGGACCGCGCCAGCTACCTGTCAATGTTGCGCGATGCGGCCAGCGAATACGCGGTCGCCATTCATGCCTATGCCCTTGGCGAGTCCGAGGTTCACCTGCTGGTCACACCGCCCGAGGCGCTTGCCGTCAGCCGCCTGATGCAATCGATGGGCCGACGCTATGTCGCCACATTCAACCGACGCCATGGCCGCAGCGGGACCTTGTGGGAAGGGCGGTTTCGAACCAGCTTGATCGAGGGGCCGTCGATGGGCGTCGGCGCGCTGATCTACCTCGAGACACTGCCCGTGCGCTTGGGGCACGCGAGTGCGGCAGGCGACTGGCCGTGGTCCAGCGCGAGGCACCACTTGGGTTCGCGTCGGGATCCGCTGATCACGGAGCATCCCGCGTACTGGTCCCTTGGTAACACGCCGTTCGAGAGGGAGTTGGCACACGCTCACAATCTCCAGGAGGGTGTCGGTCTGCCCCTGTGCCAGCGCTTCGAACGCGCCGTCTTCCAGGGTCGAACTGTCGGGTCAGAAGCGTTTGCGGCCGCGGTCGCGGAGCATACGGGTGTACCAGTGCAAGCGCGTCCACGGGGCCGGCCACGGCTCGGTGCGATCGATTGAAAATATGACCGTCCCTGATTAATTGAGGACCTGCGCTTCGCCGACTTCTTTATCGAGTCTGACCCCATATCATTGCGCTTGTCGACTTTGTTGCGGCGCAGTAATCTCGCGCTCCCGCGAACATGTCGATGGAGAGCGCCATGACCCAGGCCGCCCCGCACACCCTCAACGCCGAAGCGCAGGCACGCACCGCTGCTGCCGCTGACGGCCTGTACCAACCGGCGCACGAGCGCGACGCCTGCGGCGTTGGCTTCGTGGCCCACATCAAGGGCCATCGCGCACACGCCATCGTCGAGCAGGGCTTGAACATCCTGGCCAACCTTGACCACCGCGGCGCTGTCGGTGCCGATGAGTTGATGGGCGACGGCGCCGGCATCCTGATCCAGATTCCCGACGAGTTCTACCGGGCCGAGATGGCCCGGGCCGGAACGGCCCCTGACGGGTCCGAGGGCATTGCTTTGCCACCACCCGGCGAGTACGGCGTGGGCATGATCTTCCTGCCCAAGGAGCACGCCTCGCGGCTGGCCTGCGAGCAGGAACTGGCACGCGCGGTCAAGGCCGAAGGGCAGGTATTGCTCGGCTGGCGTGACGTGCCGGTCGACCGCGCGATGCCGATGTCACCCGCGGTCAGGGCCAAGGAGCCGGTGATCCGCCAGATCTTCATTGGCCGTGGACCCGATGTGATCGTGCCGGATGCGCTGGAGCGCAAGCTCTACGTCATCCGCAAGACTGCCAGTTCGGCCATCCAGGCCCTCAAGCTGACCCACAGCCGCGAGTACTACGTGCCCAGCATGAGCTGCCGCACGGTGATCTACAAAGGCCTGCTGCTGGCCACCCAGGTGGGCCAGTACTACCTGGACCTGCAGGACCCACGCACCGTCTCAGCGCTGGCCCTGGTGCACCAGCGCTTCTCGACCAACACCTTCCCTGAGTGGCCGCTGGCGCACCCGTACCGGATGGTGGCGCACAACGGCGAGATCAACACCGTCAAGGGCAACTTCAACTGGATGCGTGCGCGCGAAGGAGTGATGAAGTCACCCGTGCTTGGTGACGACCTGAACAAGCTCTATCCGATCAGCTTCGAGCACCAGAGCGACACGGCCACCTTCGACAATGCGCTTGAGTTGCTGACGATGAGCGGCTACCCGCTGGCCCATGCCGCGATGATGATGATCCCCGAAGCCTGGGAGCAGCACGAAGGCATGGATTTGCGCCGGCGCGCCTTCTACGAGTACCACGCTGCGATGTTGGAGCCCTGGGACGGCCCGGCGGCGATGGTCTTCACCGACGGCAAGCAGATCGGCGCCACGCTCGACAGAAACG
>JANNGJ010000136.1:0-11192 GCA_031403815.1 Burkholderiales bacterium
CTTCGCCTTCGCGCTTGAAGGCGAAGGTGCCGGCGGTGTAGGGGAAGCTGCCGGGCACGTTGTCGAGCAGCAGCCACTTCAGCAGCTCGCCGTGGCATTCGTACTGCGGCAGCGCGACCTTGCGAATCTTGCTGCCGGACAAGGTGGTGTGCGTGAGCGCGGTGCGGATTTCCTTGTCGCGGATCTTCACCACGTACTCGTCGCCGGCATAGGCGCGCTGCATGTCGGGCCACATGGCCAGCAGCTTCTTCGCCGTCGCATCAAGCTGGGCTTCACGCTGCTCGGCCAGGTTGATCGCGGCTTCGGCGGCGCGCGGTTTGTCAGGCTTGCCTGCCGTGAGCATCTTTGCGGCGGCGCGCAGTTGCTGGATCTCGCGCGCCAGCGCGGCCTGCTCGCGCGCACGCCGCTTGTAGCCGCGAACCGTGTCGGCGATTTCGGCCAGGTAGCGCACGCGCGCGCCGGGCACGATGGGCACCTGGTGCGTGCTGTGGCGCGTGGCCACGGTCGGCAGGCGGCCCTGGGCAGCGCTCGTCAGCTTCAAGCCGGCCTGCTGCAGGCGCGGGCGCAGGGCTTGGTAGAGGGCGGTCACGCCATCATCGTTGAAGCGGCTCGCCATGGTGCCGAACACCGGCATCTGCTCGGGCGATTGTTGCCACGCTTCGCGATTGCGCTGGACCTGCTTGGCCACATCGCGCAACGCGTCCGAAGCGCCCTTGCGGTCGAACTTGTTGATGGCGACGAACTCGGCGAAGTCGAGCATGTCGATCTTTTCCAACTGGCTGGCGGCGCCGAATTCGGGCGTCATCACATACATCGGGATGTCCACCAGCGGCACGATCGCCGCATCGCCCTGGCCGATGCCCGAGGTTTCGACGACGATCAAATCGAAGCCCGCCACCTTGCAGGCAGCCAGCACGTCGGGCAGGGCCTGGCTGATTTCGGAGCCGAAGTCGCGCGTGGCCAGGCTGCGCATGAACACCCGGGGCCCAGCGCCCCCGCCGACGCCGGGCCGCCCCAAGGCGGCGGGAGCCCCCTCGGGGGGTGGCGAGGTCCGCGAACCGGCAAGCCTGGGGGCCGTCCACTCTCCGATGGCATTCATGCGGATGCGGTCACCCAGCAAGGCGCCGCCGCTCTTGCGCCGCGACGGGTCGATCGAGATCACGGCGATGTGCAGCGCGTCGTCGTTGTCCAGCCGCAGGCGGCGGATCAACTCGTCGGTCAGGCTGGACTTGCCAGCGCCGCCTGTCCCGGTAATGCCGAGCACCGGCACCTTGGCCACAGCTGCCCGCTCGTGCAGCGCTTTGAGCACTGCTGCATCGGTGCGGCCAGCCTCGAGCGCCGTGATGAACTGGGCCAAGGCACGCCACGCAGCCTGCCCGTGCCCGCCGAGGGCGTCGAGCGACGTCGGCGCGTGAACCGCCAGGTCGACATCGGCGCGCATCATCATCTCGCCGATCATCCCCGCCAGGCCCATGCGCTGGCCGTCTTCGGGGCTGTAGATGCGCACGCCGCTGTCGGCCAAGGCACGGATCTCGCTCGGCACGATCACGCCGCCGCCGCCGCCGAAGACCTGGATGCGCTCGCCGCCGCGTGCTTTCAGCAACTCGACCATGTATTTGAAGTACTCGACATGGCCGCCCTGGTAGCTGCTCACGGCGATGGCCTGCACGTCTTCCTGCAAGGCCGCGGTGACGACTTCATCGACGGAGCGGTTGTGACCGAGGTGAATCACCTCGGCGCCCATGCCCTGCAGGATGCGCCGCATGATGTTGATCGCCGCGTCGTGCCCATCGAACAGGCTGGCGGCCGTGACGAAGCGCACCTTGTGCTGTGGCCGGTAGTTGGCCAGGGCTTGGTGTTCGGCAGACAGATCGGTCATGGCAGCAGGTCCGGCGAGGGTTGATTGACGTTTACGTAAACGTCAAGTGCAATGATGCCACCGTTGCCCACTGGCCTCAGGCGGCGGGGTCCAATCTCGTGGTTTGCCCGCGGGCGGGCCAGCCGCACGGGAGAATTCTGCACAATCGCAGCCTCATGTCGCTGATCAACCCCACCAGCCCTCACCCGCACCGCACCGCATCGGGCCACGCTGAGTTGGCCACCCGCGGCAAGCGCCTGTCACAACGCCACCGCACGGTGCTGCTGCTGGTTGATGGCCGGCGCAGCGAAGACGACATCCGCCGACTGGCGGCACAAGCGGGCGCCGGCTCAACCTGCCTGGACGATTTGCTGAGCCTAGGCCTGGTGGCCTGGGCCCATGGCCACAAGGCCGACGCCACGGTCACGGTGGCGGCCCTGGGTGAATCCTCCGTGTTGCCTTCTTCGCAGTCTTTGCAGGGCGACTCGAGCTGGTCCTTGCTTGAGGATGACCCCAAGGCTGGCACCGACCGGCCGCTGGCCGAGGCCCGCGAGTTGATGATGCGCGCCGTGCGCCAGGAGGCGCCGGTGAGCGGCACGCTGACTCTGATGAAACTCAAACGCGCGGCCAGCCGCGAGGCCCTTGAAGCCCTGCTCGATGAAGTCGAGCAGCGCCTGCGCAAACCACGGCGCCAGATCATTGCGGCCCAGACCATGCGCCATGTGCGGCATTTGCTGAGCCTGCCGACACCGTCACGGCCATCATGACCTTCCTGGCCATCGACATCGGCAATACGCGGCTGAAGTGGGCGCAGTACGCCTCGCCTCAGCCCGGCGCCCCGCTGATCGCCAGCGGCGCGGTGTTTCTCGAAACCATCGACACCCTGGCCGAGGGCGACTGGCGTGGCCTTGCGCAGCCGGGCAGCATGCTGGGCTGCAACGTGGCGGGCGACGCGGTGCGCCGCCGCGTCGAAGAGCAACTCGAGCTGTGGGACCTTACGCCGCGTTGGCTGGTGCCCTCGGCGCATGACGGCAACGTCGTCAGTGGCTATGACTACCCGACCCGCCTGGGCGCCGACCGTTGGGCCGCCTTGATCGGAGCGCGCTGGCACGTGCGCCAGCGTGCCCACTTATTGGGTGCCAGCCCGCGGCCAGCCCTGGTGGTGATGGTCGGCACCGCTGTCACGGTCGATTCTCTGGACGCTGAGGGCCGCTTCATCGGCGGCCTGATCATGCCGGGCTTCGGCCTGATGCTGCGCGCCCTTGAGCAGGGCACGGCAGGGCTGCGAGTGCCCACGGGTGAGGTGGTGGACTTCCCGACCAACACCAGCGATGCGCTGATGAGCGGCGGCGCCCATGCCCTGGCGGGTGCGATCGAGCGCATCCACCGCAAACTGGTGGCGCGCTGCGGTACCGAGCCCTTGCTGCTGATGACGGGTGGCGCGGCCGTGAAGATGGCCCCGATCACCGACCTGCCGTTCGAGACCGTCGACTCGCTGATCTTCGATGGCCTGCTGGCGCTGCAGTCGCACCGACTCGCGTTGTAGCTAGAGGATGTAGCGCGACAGGTCTTCGTTGCCGGCCAGCGCGGCGAGCTTGGCATCCACAGCGGCGGCATCGATCGACACGCTGGTGCCGGCGCGATTCGGCGCGTCGAAACTGATCTCGTCGAGCAGGCGCTCCATCACCGTGGCCAGACGGCGCGCGCCGATGTTCTCGGTGCGCTCGTTGACGTCAAAGGCGATCTGCGCCAGGCGGCGCACACCGTCGGGCGTGATCGTCAGCGCCACGCCTTCGGTGGCCAGCAGGGCCTGGTACTGCTTGACCAGGCTGGCGTGGGTGCTGGTCAGGATGGCTTCGAAGTCATTCACCGACAGCGAGGCGAGCTCGACGCGGATCGGGAATCGCCCTTGCAACTCGGGGATCAGGTCGCTCGGCTTGGCCAGATGGAAGGCGCCGCTGGCGATGAACAGGATGTGGTCGGTCTTGACGATGCCGTACTTGGTACTGACCGCGGTACCTTCCACCAGCGGCAGCAGGTCGC
The DNA here is from genome assembly GCA_031403815.1 of Burkholderiales bacterium. Classification (GTDB taxonomy): domain Bacteria; phylum Pseudomonadota; class Gammaproteobacteria; order Burkholderiales; family Burkholderiaceae_C; genus CADEEN01. Next base: position 3,902 of record JANNGJ010000136.1, read on the forward strand.
GCTGCACGCCTTGCCGGCTCACCTCGCCGCCGCTGCCTTCACTGTTGCGCGAGGTGACTTTGTCGATCTCGTCGATGAAAACGATGCCGTTGCCTTCGACCTGGGCCAAGGCCGCGGCGCGGATCTCGTCTTCGTTCACCAGTTTGCCGGCCTCTTCATCGACCAACAACCTGAGCGCCTCACCGATCTTGAGCTTGCGCACTTTCTTGCGCCCGCCACCCATCTGCGCGAACACGCCCTTCAACTGCTCGGCCATATCTTCCATGCCCTGCGGCCCGAGCACTTCAAGCGCCGGGCGTGCCGCCTCGACTTCGATCTCGATGTCCTTGTCGGCCAGGCTGCCTTCGCGCAGGCGCTTGCGCATCACCTGGCGCGCGGTGCTGTCAACGGCCGGGGCGGCCTCGTTGCCGAAGCCCACCGCCGTGCGGGCCGGCGCAATCAGGATGTCGAGCACACGCTCTTCGGCGGCGTCTTCGGCCAGCGCGCGCTTGCCGCGCACCTGGCGCTCGCGCTCCTGCTTGACCGCCACCTCGACCAGGTCGCGTACGATGGAATCGACGTCTTTGCCGACATAGCCGACCTCGGTGAACTTGGTCGCCTCGACCTTGATGAAGGGCGCGTCGGCCAGGCGCGCCAGGCGGCGCGCGATCTCTGTCTTGCCCACGCCCGTGGGGCCGATCATCAAGAGGTTCTTTGGCGTGATCTCGCCACGCATCTTCTCGTCCACCTGCTGGCGCCGCCAGCGGTTACGCAGCGCAATCGCCACCGCCCGCTTGGCATCGTTCTGGCCGACGATGTGCTTGTCGAGTTCGGAGACGATCTCCTGCGGCGTCATAGCACTCACTCTAGAACCTCGATGGTGTGCTGCTGATTCGTGTAGATGCAAATATCACCGGCGATCTCGAGCGAGCGCTTGACGATCTCGGGGGCGGCGAGTTCGCTGTGCGCCAGCAGGGCGCGTGCGGCGGCTTGGGCATAAGCGCCGCCCGAGCCGATGGCGACGATGCCGTATTCGGGTTCGAGCACATCGCCGTTGCCGGTGATGATGAGCGAGGCTTCGCGGTCGGCCACCGCCAGCATGGCTTCGAGGCGGCGCAGCACCCGGTCGGTGCGCCAATCGCGCGTCAGCTCAATCGCGGCACGCACCAGGTGGCCCTGGTGCTTTTCAAGCTTGGCCTCGAAACGCTCAAACAGCGTGAAGGCATCGGCGGTGGCACCGGCAAAGCCGGCCAGCACGGTGTCGCGGTGCAGTTTGCGCACCTTGCGCGCACTGCCCTTAACAACGATGTTGCCGAGCGTGACTTGGCCGTCGCCGCCAATGGCCACCACGCCGTTGCGGCGCACGCTGATGATGGTGGTGCCGTGATAGGCGCTGTGGTCGGGTTCCATGATGGGATCCCAGGTGGGGTCGCCGGGCCGGCGTTCAAGCCGCGCCGGCGCAGACTTCGTCGCGGCTAGAGGTTCTTGACGCGCACGCTGGCGTGCTCGTTGATGCCCATCGCACCGAAAAACAAAGCCACAAGGCGATGCGCCTCGGCAAAGGTCACGCTGCGGTTCTCGCCGCGTTTGGACAAGACCCAGTTCAACAGGTCGCCGGCAGCGATGAAGTCCACGCGAATCAACTTCGCGCAGGACACGGTCACCAGCGGCGCACTCGCCAACTGGGTGTCGAGCTGCTTGAGGGTCGCGCCGATGTCGCCCACCAGTTGGCCCGACAGCTCGACCGAGGCCATCGTCAGCGCGCCGGTGTGCTCATCGACCGACGACTCCAAGAAGGTCGTGGCGACCTCGCCAACCTGGGACAAGGGCGGAGACTGGGTCGACAGGCCCGCGCCGCCAATGCGCACCTGGCAGCGCGTGCGCTCCCACGACGGCGGTGAGACCTCGTAAGTCATGCAGTAGTCGATCGCCGCCTCGTCGAACTGGTCGGGCCGGTTGGCCAGGCGCAGGGCGTCGAGGCGCAAAACCCAGAAAGCCGGGTCGGCATCCCGCACCCCCGTCGGCGCAGCGTCCTGCAAGGCGAGCAGGAAGCGGTCGCCGGAAAGCCAACGCATGTCCAGCGCTTCAGGTGCCCAGTGCCGAAACAATTCCGACAAGTGGCTGGCCGCTTCGGCGTCAACCGATTGCAACCCACTCCAGTCGAACACCCAGGGCAGGGGCAGCTGCAAAGTGATGGAACGCAGGCGCGCCACGGCGTCGACATCCAGCACCGGCGGGCAGATCCAGCCGATCTCGCCGGCGCTGCGCTTCTCGCGCGGCTTGTCTTGTTGCGCCGACTCGGCGACCAGCTTGGGCAGGGAATACCACTGCGGGGCCGACCAGCCGAACTGCTGCGCGTAGTCGAGCGCCAGGCCCTCGAATTTCGGCTGCTGGCCAGTCGCACGGTGCAAGTCGAAGAGCACCAACCAGGTCTCGGCGTGCTCAGCGCGCGCGCCGCCGGCCCGGGTCAGACCGGTAAGCGATTGCTCGCATTGGTCAAAGTCGGCGTTGGCAAAGGCAATCACCGCTTCGTCGAGTTCAGGGTCGTGCACGACCTCGCTGACCTCAACCGTGAAAGGGCTGGCAAAGTCGGTGCCGGCGCTGCCTTGCAGTCCACCGAGCGAAATCGCAGCGCCCGGGTTGCGTGGCGGGGCGGCCGGTGCCGCAGCCGGCGCAGCGGCAGCGGGCGCCGCCGCAGCCGGGGTTGCTGGCGCCTCGCCTTGGCGCGCCAACACGGCAGGGCGGGTTGTGGTGTGACGGAACGGCGCTTGTTGGGTTTGGCCTTCAAACATGCCAACCGGCTTGCGCGAGCTGGAGCTGGCGAAGTTGTCGCCGACCATCTGCTGCTCAATTTCGTCGATCTTGGCCTTGACGCCGCTGTCGGCCGAGCGCGCGGCGTTGTCGCCCGCCCGCGATTCTGAGTCGTCCAGGCGCGAGGAGCCGCCAAGCGCCGCCAACTGCTCCGGTGACAGGCCCTCGCGGCGCACCTTGCGCAGCATGTCGAACTCGCGCTTGCGCACGAAATCATTGCGCTTCTTGCGCTCGATCATGGCCTTGAGTTCGGACTTCTCAAGATCGAGCGCGCCGCCATCGTCCTGGCGCGAATTGAGATCGGCCCAGTCCGTGGCCGGATTGGCCACGAAGCGCACCACCTTGCGAAAGAAGGTCTCGCCGTCCTTGGGGGGGTTCTGCGGGTCTGTCATGTCAGTGACTCAGGTCGCAGCAGCCCACCGAGCGGCCGCCGCGGATCCGGCTCTGCCGGTCCGCCAGCGGCGCCCCCTTGAGGGGGAGCGGCAAAGCCGCAACGGGGGTGATCCACATTCAGTCGCCGAACATCTTCTGCTTCATCTCGCGGCGCTGCTGGGCTTCAAGCGACAGGGTGGCCGTCGGGCGCGCCAGCTGGCGGCCCAGGCCGATCGGCTCGCCGGTTTCATCGCAGTAGCCGTAGTCCCCCGCGTCGATGCGCGCCAACGACTGCGAGATCTTCTTCAGCAGCTTGCGCTCGCGGTCGCGGGTGCGCAATTCGAGCGCGTGCTCTTCCTCGATGGTGGCGCGGTCGGCCGGGTCCGGCACGATCGTTGTGTCTTCACGCAGGTGTTCGGTGGTCTCGCCAGCGTTGGAGAGCAAGTCGTCCTTCAGCGCCACGAGGCAGGCGCGAAAGTAGTCGAGCTGCTTCTCGTTCATGTACTCGCGTTCGGGCATGGCCATCAGTTCGGCCTCGGTCAGCTCGCGGCCGCTCTTGTGCTTCCAGGCGCCGGCGAGCTTGGGGTCCACCTTGGCCGCTGGCTTCAGCGCGTCCAGGGAGTGGTCGTTGACGGTGCGCGCCACCGGCTTGGGCGGCGCAAAGCGATCTGCAAAGCGACTGGCCGAGGCGGCGGACGCTGCAGCCGCGCTGGCCGCAGCGGCGGCAGTGGCCGCTGCTGCCAGGGCAGCGGCCTTGCCGGCGGCCGCAGCGGTGCGGGCCTGGCTCATGGGCTTGACGGGAGCAACAACGGCGACGGGCTTGGCAGAATTAGAAGGCATCGAGCGAGATTTGGGTTCAGCAGCAGCGGCTTTGGGGGCCGCTTTGGTGGGTGGTGGCGCTGCCGGTTTGGCAGCGACCGGTGGTTTGGCCCTCGGATCAGATTTGGGCGCGGTCTTGGCGGCAGGCTTGGGGACAGGTTTGACGGCGGGCTTGGTGGCCTTGGCAACGGGCTTGGGGGCTGGCTTCGCCGCCGCCTTCACTGGGGCCCGGGGTGCCGCCTTGGCCACCGGCTTTTTGACCACGGCCTTCTTGGCCACCTTGGTAGGCACCTTGCCGGCCGACTTGCCCACGGTGGCGGCAGGTTTCCTCACCACCTTCTTGGGTGGCGGCGCGCTTTTTGCCGTGGACTTGCTCATTCGCTCTCCTCGTGCCGGTTATACCTGCTCGGCGAGCCCGTGGCCCGCCGTCAGGCCGGATTTTGCAGCGCGCGAATTGTAGCCACGATGACAGCACCTCGCCGCGTGATGCCGGAAGCCTCAGACCAGGCACTGCTCCAGGCCTTGCAGCAGGATCTCCTTGGGCAGGTCAATGCCGATGAAGACCATCTTGCTCTGCTTCTTTTCGCCTGGCATCCACTTCGGACCCAGGTCGCTGCCCATCAACTGGTGCACGCCCTGGAAGATGACTTTCTTGTCACTGCCCTTCATGTACAGCACGCCCTTGTAGCGCAGCATCTTGGGGCCATAGACCTGGACGATGGCGCCGAGAAAGTCTTCCAGCTTGGCTGGGTTGAAGGCCTTGTCGGCGCGGAAGACGAAGGACTTGACGTCGTCGTCGTGGGCATGATGGTGCGGGTGGTCACAGGCCTCGCCGGCGGCGTGGTCATGGTGCGCGTGATCATGGCCGTGGTCGTGCGCGTGGTCGTGCTGGGCGTGCGCATCGCCGGCATTCAGGAACTCGGGGTCGATCTCAAGCTTGGCATTCAGGTTGAAGCCGCGCAGGTCGAACACCTCCGAGATCGGCACCTCGCCGAAGTGCACCTTGCGCTGCGGCGCGCGCGGGTTCATGTGCTTGAGGCGGTGCGTCAGCGCATTCAGGCTGGCCTCGTCGACCAGTTCGCTCTTGCTGATGAAGATCTGGTCAGCAAAGCCGATCTGGCGCCGGGCTTCCTGACGCGCATCGAGCTGGCCGTCGGCGTGCTTGGCGTCGACCAGGGTCAGGATCGAGTCAAGCAGGTAGCTCTCGGCGATCTCGTCGTCCATGAAGAAGGTTTGCGCCACGGGGCCGGGGTCGGCCACGCCGGTGGTCTCGATCACCACCCGCTCGAAGTCGAGCTCGCCCTTGCGCCGCTTCTCGGCCAGGGTGGCCAGGGTGGCACGCAGGTCTTCGCGGATGGTGCAGCAGACACAGCCGTTGGAGAGCTGGATGATCTGCTCCGTGGTGTCAGCTACCAGGATCTCGTTGTCGATGTTCTCCTCGCCGAACTCGTTCTCGATGACGGCGATCTTGCGGCCGTGGGACTCGCTGAGTACGCGCTTGAGCAGTGTCGTCTTGCCGGCGCCGAGAAAGCCGGTGAGGATGGTGGCGGGGATGAGGCCTGGTGACATGGTTGGATCCGTCTGAGGTCGGGTATTCTCCCCCCAACGCCACCACCGACACCCGCGTTGTCTGAACCGCACCCTCAACGCTCGCTGCGCGGCCCACTGCCGCGCAGCGACAAACGCAGCCTGTTTGAGCGCCTGGTCGAGTTCCTGTCCCCAGGTCCTGACTCCCGGGATGAGCTGATCGAGGCCCTGGCCGACGCCGAGAAGCGCGAGCTGATCGAGCCCGAGAGCCGTTTGATGCTCGAAGGCGTGATCCGCATGGCCGGCATGAGCGCCGGCGACGTGATGGTGGCAGCGCCGCACATGGACTTGCTCGACATCGATGCGCCCTACGACGAGCTGCTGGCGCTGGTGATCGACACCGGCCACTCGCGCTTCCCGGTGTTTGAGGGCGAACGCGACAACGTCATCGGCATCCTGATGGCCAAGGATTTGCTCAAGCTGCAACGCGCGCCCGAGCTGAACCTGCGCACCTTGCTGCGGCCGGCGGTGTTCGTGCCCGAGAGCAAGCGCCTGAACGAGCTGCTGCGTGACTTCCGCAGCAACCGCAACCACCTGGCCATCGTCATCGACGAGTTCGGCAACACCGCCGGGCTGTTGACCATCGAAGACGTGCTCGAAGAGATCGTTGGCGAGATCGAGGACGAGTTCGACGAGAAGGACGGCGACAACAGTGTCTACACCCTGGCCGATGGCAGCCACCGGGTCGCTGGCGACGCGCCGATCGGCTCGGTGAACACGGCCTTCGGCAGCTCCCTGCCCGACAGCGACTTCGACACCATCGGCGGCCTGGTGGCGCACCGGCTCGGCCGCGTGCCCCGTCGCGACGAGACCGTGACCGTCGACGCCTTGCGCTTCAAAGTCATGCTGACGCGGGGCGGCGCGGTGCGATGGTTCCGGGTCTCGCGCGTCGAGCCGGGCGAGGCCGCCGCCGAGCTCGATTGACCACCGGCGCCACGCGCCCGGTTGCGCCGGCGGTCGACGCTGTCGCCGCCGCAGGGCTGGGGGCCTTGTTCAGCCTGCCCTGCACGCTGACGCAAGCCTGGGGTCTGCAATTCCTCTGCATCGGCTTGCTGGCCTGGCGTGCCGCCGGCCTGGGGCCAACGCGCGCCGCTCTCCTGGGCCTGGCCTTCGGCGCGGGCTGGCTTGGCGCAGGCACCTGGTGGCTGTTCATCTCGCTGCACCGCTACGGCGGCCTGGCGGCGCCACTGGCCGTGCTGGCCGTGATGGCGTTGGCGCTGGCGCTCTCGGCCTACCTGGCCCTGGCCCTGGCCTTGTTCGCCCGCCTCAAGCGCGGTGCGGTGTGGACCGATGCGCTGCTGTTCGCCGCCCTCTGGCTGGCCGCCGAGCTGGCGCGCGGCGTGCTCTTCACCGGCTTCCCCTGGGTGGCCACCGGCTACGGCCAGGTGGACGGCCCGCTGGCCGCGCTGGCGCCCTGGATCGGGGTTTACGGCATCGGCTTTGTGGTCGCCGCTTGCGCCGCGTTGCCGGCACTGGCACTGCGGGGCGGCGTGCGTCGGGCGGCGCTGCCGGCGGCCGTCGCGGCCGTGCTGGTGGCACTGGCGCCGCTGGCGGCGCGCGACTTCAGCACCAGCACCGGCCGGTTGGGGCTCAGCCTGATCCAGACCAACATCGCCCAGGACGAGAAGTTCGCGCCCGAGCGCCTGCCCGAGGCCTTGGTCTGGCTCGAAGCGGCGCTGCGCGGCGCGCGTGGCCCGCTGGTGATTGCACCCGAAACCGCGAT
>JANNGJ010000137.1:0-13945 GCA_031403815.1 Burkholderiales bacterium
TTGCTGGCCCGCACCAGGTCCAGCTTGGCGTCGATGTCAATGTTGCTGCTGCCGGCCCATGCCCGCCAGGTGGCCTCGGCTTCCAAGCCGTACAGATGTGCTCGCACGCCCTGAAAGGCGAAGACGGGGAAACTGTCGCCAGCGTCGTCCACAAAGTCGGGCTCGCCGGTGGTGGCCAGCAGGATGTAGTTGCTGAAGCGGCTGTCGAACACGCCCACCTTGGCGCGGTGCGCACCGTTGCGCCAAGCCAATGACAGGTCGATGTTGCGACCGCGTTCGAGGGCTTGGGCGCTGTCGTCGCGCTCAAAGGCGCCCGTGGCAGCGTGCACGCCGTTGGCATACAGCTCGTAGCTGGTCGGCGCGCGTTCGGTGTAGGCGGCGCTGGCCGATGCCTGCCAGGCGGCGTTCAGCTTGAACACCGCGCCGACGGAGGCGCTACTCGGTGAAAAGCTGCGCTGCTGGGACGGCCCGAACTGCACCATGCTGGCATCGGCATCACCCTCGGAGCGCACCCGCACCTGCTCTGCTCGCACACCCGCGCTGAGGTGCCCGGCGTCGCTCCAGGACCAGCGCTCCAACACGAACGCGGCCGCTTGGCGCGTGTGGGTGCTTGGCACGAAGGCTTCTTCGCCCAGGGCCGAGAAGCGCGCGGATTCGAACTGCATGCCGAGCGTGCCTTCGACGCGGCCGCTGCCGAGGCCGAATGCACGGTGCACCGCCTCGACGCGCGCATCGCTGCCGCGCGTCTTGAAGGTGGTGCCAACGCTGCCGTCGCCCTCGATCTCCTGGTGTTGGTAGTCGGTGCTGGAGGCCTGCGCACGCAGGGTGCGAATGAAGCCGTCGGGCGAGCGCAACTCGCCTGCCAGGGCGAGTTTGTCGCGCCGCATCTGAATCGTGATGTCTTCTTCGGCGACGATGCCGTAGTCATTGCGGTAGGTGTCGACACTCAGGCCCAGGTAACCGTGCTCCCACACCCGCGAGGCGCCGAGTGCGCCGCCGCGGGCCTCGCTCGCCGAGTTGACGATGCGGGTGCGCCGCTCGGCTGTGCCGTCGGCTAGCGGGCGCTGGAAGGCCGGTACGTGCAGATCCTCGGTGCGACGCTTGAACGCATCGGCGTGTAGCGCGAAGCCATCACGGCCGGCTTCGACCAAGGCCGACATACCGCGCTCGCGCGCCGCGCCACCGAAGCGCGCTTCCACCGCGCCCGACACACCCGACAGCAGCGACCTCGGGATACGGTTGTCGATCGCGTTGACGACGCCGCCGACCGCGCTGCCGCCATAGAGCAGGGCGGCGGGGCCGCGCAGCACCTCAATGCGTTCGAGCACCAGCGGGTCGATCGGCACGGCGTGATCGAAGCTCAAGCTCGACGCATCGAGCGACGCGCCGGCGTTGTTCAAGACGCGAATGCGGTCACCGTCCTGGCCGCGGATCATGGGCCGGTTGGCGTTGGGGCCGAAGTAGCTCGACGAAACGCCAGGTAGGCCGTCGAGCGTCTCGCCGAGCGAGCTGCCACGGCGCAGCACCAGGCCATTGCCGCTGAGCACGGAGGAGGGCGTCGCCACTTCACCGCTGCCCAAGGGGTTGCTGGTGATGACGACGACGGTGGCGGGCTGCGTTTGCTGCGCCCAGGCCGGAGTGGATGCGGCCATCGCGGCCGCGAAAAGAGTCTTGTTCATGCCAAAGTCCTCGCCGGCCAGGCGTGTGCCCGGGCCGGCTGCAAGCGAGTGAGAGTCCTGCGGCGCGAGGCGGCAGGGTGGGCTTGGGAGAACTCAGGCGCGCGGTGGGCCGCGTGCTTCGTAGGCTGGCCGCGTGCAGCTGCGAACCCGCCGGTACTTCGGCGCCGTGGCCAGCGCGGCCTCGGGCGGCTCCCAGGCCACAGGCGCGCAGTCGCCAACTGGCGCGTGACCAACCAGCGAATGATCGATCAGATTGCAGGTCGATGTGCCAGCATCGTGGCCCCAGCGACCGTCGGCATCTTCGGTAACGACATGGTCCGCACTGAGCGGCGCATGCGCGATGGCATGGGTCAGCGCTGTCCACTGCGTCAGCAGCAGCGCCAGGAGGGCTGCGCCGACGAGGCGGCCCATCGCCGCCCGCGCATGGCCGCGCGAGGGAGTTAACGAGGGTGCCAAAGGACAGCGCTCATTCAAAGGCTGTTCAGCGCGATGGCGGCGCGTACGGCTCGACCAGCACTGCCACCATGCGGTAGCCGCTGGTGCCCATGCTGGTATCGGAGCGCACCAGCTTCATCGTGCCGCTGACCCACACCGCATCCATCGAACGCAGGCCCTGCGCGGGCGTCTTGGGCAGCACGTGGATGATCTGGTTGGCCGGCGGCGGCGGCGAATGGATGCAGGCGCCGAAGTAGGGCACCAGCAGAAACTCTTTCATGCCGGCCTTGGTCTCCTCCAGTGGCACCAGGTAGCCAGGAATCCGAATCGCGGCGCCTTCGAGCGCGCCGTTCGTGGGAGCAGCGTCCCACGCTGCGCGCATGCGTTCGAGCATCGCGTTGGCGCGCGGGTCGTTGTCCGACAAGGGCGAACCCTTCATGTCGCGGAACTCCTTCATCGGATCCCAATCCTTGGGCGTCAAGTCGTCCCAAATCGTGTTGCGGTAGACGGCCGCCGGCTTGGCCGCCGGCGGCGTTTGCGCTAGCACTGTCGCGACAAACGCAGATGCCGCGGCGGCAGCCATGAATCGAAGCAGGTAGTGCATGTCAAATTCTCGGTGAGAGCCCGTCGGCCAGCGACAGGCGATATGCGCGCAGTGCCGGCACGAGGCTCGCGAGCATACCCGCCAGCACCACGCTGCCGAGCACCAACCACTGAGTGCCAGTGGGTGCAGAAAGTTGCAGTGTGATGCCAAACCGCGTCTGCATCCACGACCCGGCTGCGGCGATGAAAACGAGTGTGAGCAGGCTGCCCAGCGCCGCGCCCAGCAGCGTCACCAGCGCGCCCTCGCTGGCCAACAGCAGCAAGACATGGCGCGGTCCGGCGCCCACGGCGCGCAGCACCGCCAGTTCGCGCCGCCGCTCGTTGAGCCCCGCCAGCACGACGGCCACCAGGCCGGCCAGGCTGACCACGCCGACCATCGCCGACATGCCCAGCAGCGCACGCTCGCCGACGCCGACCACCTCCCACAACTCGTCCAGCGCCACCCCCGGCAGCACGGCCAGCAAAGGCTCTTCGGCAAAGGCGGCCACATGGCGCTGCACCGCAAAGACAGCGGCGCGGTTCTTCAGGCCCACCAATGCGGCGGTCACTTCCTTGGGGTTGAGGTCGAACTTGCGCGCCTCCTCGGCCGCAATCGTCATGCCGCGCATTGGCGCGCCGCCGACCCAATCGAGGTGGATCGCCTGCACGGCCTGCAGGCTCACGTGCACCGTGCGGTCGACCGGTGTGCCGGTGCGCGCCAGGATGCCGACCACGGTGAAAGGTTTGTCGCCATGCTCCAGGCCGGGCGTGCCGCCGCTACCATGGCTGAGCGTGATGCGCTCGCTCAGGCGGTAGCCCAGGCGCCGCGCCACTTCGGCGCCGAGCACGGCTTCGTAAAGGCCATCCAGATCACCGCGAAACGGCTGCCCTTGTGCCAGCACGAGGGGTTGCCGATCCGCGTACAGAAAGCGTTGGAAGTAGGCCGGTACCGTGCCGAGAACCGGGAAACCGCGGTGCGAATCACCGAGCGAGATCGGCACCACCCACGCCACCGCACGATGCTCGGCGAGCGCTTGCACGCTGCTGGTGCGGATGTTGTTCGTGGCGCCGCCGACACGGAACACGGCATAGAGCATGAGCTGCACCGGCCCCGTGCGCGCACCGACGATCAGATCTGTGCCGCTGACGGCTTGCGAAAAGCTCTCGCGCACATCGGCGCGCATGCGCTCCAGGCTCAGCAGCAGCAGGGTCGCTAGCGTAATCGACGCGACCACAAGCGACAGGGTGCCACGCCGGTTCCATGCGCTGCGCAGTGCCAGGCCGAGCAGCGGCCTCAAAGCGAAATCTCCCGCTGCGCGGCGTGGTTGATCGACGCCAGCGACACCTGGGCGTCGAAGCGAGATGCCAGGCGCTCGTCGTGGCTGACGAACACCAGCGTGCTGCCGGCGCTGCGGCACTCGCCGAGCAGCACCTGCATGAAACCGTCGCGCAGCGGGGCATCGAGCGCCGAGGTCGGCTCGTCGGCGATTACCACTTCGGGCGCACCGATCAAGGCTCGCGCTGCCGCCACGCGTTGTTGCTGCCCCACCGACAACTCAGCCGCCGGGCGCCGCCACAGGCCTTCGGCCAGGCCAATGCGTGCAAGCAGCGAGCCCGCATCGGCCTGCATCGAGCCGCTGCGCTTTGTGGCGCGCTCACGGCGCAGGCTGGAGAAGCGGCAGGGCAGCAGCACGTTGTCGAGCACGCTCAAGTAGGGCAACAAGTTGAACTGCTGAAAGATGTAGCCCAGGTGGTCGGCGCGAAAGGCATCGCGGCGCGAGCCCGAGAGCTGCGGCCAATCCTGGCCGAGCAGGGCGACTCGCCCCTCGCGCGGCAACAGTACCCCTGCCAGGAGGCCGAGCAAGGTGCTTTTGCCGCCACCGCTCGGGCCATAAAGGAAGAGCGTGCTCCCCGCGGCGATCTCCAGGCGATCAATGGCCACGCAGTCGTGGGCTGCACGCGGCCAGGCGAAGCGCAAGTTCTCGATGTCGATCACGTTGGGGCGCTCGCCGTTCAGCGCGTCAACGTGACCCGCTTGGCCGGGCGCTTCAGCGTTTGCTTGCGCTGGCCCAACGGCGTGGCCATTTGCACGTCGATCTGCTTCATACCGGCGAAGGTGTCGAACAAGCCGACGTCGATGTAGGCAGCACGCGCGGCATCCCGGCACTCGAACTCGAAGACGGCATCGATGTCGGCGTGCTCGCTGTTCTTGCTCGCGGGTGCCACCGCGCCCAGCTTCAGCACGGCCGACGTGAGCTCCACCTTGGCCAGGCCGCATTGCGCCGCCGGGTCGATGCTGAACAGCGCCTGCCCCGCCTTGAGCTTGGCCAGCGCCGCCTCGACGCGCTGGCGCTCGACCTCATTGCGCGGCGCGCGTTCGAAACCCACCAGGTTGTCGAGCGGCGATTCCATTTGCAGCGACAGCTTGCGCGCGTCGACCGCGATGTCGAGCTTGAGCACGCCGTGTTGGTGGGCCTGGCCTTGGGCCCACGTCAGCACAGGCAGCGCCAGCAGGCAGGCAGCGAGCGCGGCGCAGGGCCGCGCCCGCCGGCGATTGGCCGGGCCGGTGGGCCCGCAGCGGGGGGCGTCGCGCAGGGTCATGTCGCAATGGTAGTGCGGACCGAGTGACGTTCGTGTCATGGCGCGGCCCCGACGCCGCGGCGCGGGCCGCTGGGGTTAAGCTGATGCCCTTGCTGATTGACGGAGAGCGAAGATGCAGATCCCACGCCTGGTGCGCGCCCTGGCCCTGCTGCTGGTGCTGCCGGCGGCCCAGGGCGCTTGTTTGAGCGAGGCCGAAGTCCAGGCCCTGATGGATGCCTATGCCGCACGCCAGCCGGCCGCCAACCCCGAGGGCCTGTCGGCGGCTGACGGCGAATGCTCGCGCGCCAAGCTTCTGAAGTTGCTCGATGCCAAGTTCGGCGCGCCCATCGGCTACAAGGCCGGCCTGACCAACCCGGCCGTGCAGAAGCGCTTCAACCACGACGCGCCGGTGTGGGGAGCGCTGTATGCGCCGATGTTGTTGAAGAGCGGTGCGGTGGTCGATGCCGGTTTCGGCGCACGGCCGCTGTTCGAGGCCGACTTGCTGGTGCGGGTGTCGAGTGCCGCCGTCAACCAAGCCAAGACGGTCGACGAGGTGCTGGCATCGATCGACCAGGTGATCCCGTTAATTGAACTGCCCGATCTGGTGGTGCAGGCGCCGCCCAAGCTCAACGGCCCGGCCATCAGCGCCATCAACGTCGGTGCGCGTCTCGGCGCGGTGGGCACGCCGATTGCGGTGCAACGCAACGCCGAGTTCAGCAACGCGCTGCGCGACATGGTGACGATCGTCAAGGTCGACGCTGTCGAAGTGGATCGCGGCAAGGGCAGCGATGTGCTGGAGCACCCGCTCAACGCCGTGGTCTGGCTGGTCAAGGACCTGGCACGCGAGGGGCGCCTGCTCAAGCCCGGCGATCTGGTCAGCCTGGGCTCCTTCTCCAAACTGCTGCCGCCCAAGCCCGGCCTCGCGGTCGAGGTGCAGTACCTGGGCTTGCCGGGCAACCCGGTCGTCACCGTGAGCTTCAAATAATGGCCGCGCGCGAGATTCTGAAAATGGGCGATGCCCGCCTGCTGCGCGTGGCCGAGCCGGTGCGCGCCTTCGACACGCCCGCGCTGCACGCCCTGATTGCCGACATGTTCGACACCATGGAGGCAGCCAACGGCGCCGGCCTGGCGGCGCCGCAGATCGGCGAAAACTTGCAGCTGGTGATCTTCGGCTTTTCGCACAACGCGCGCTACCCGGAGGCGCCGCCGGTGCCGCGCACGGTGTTGATCAATCCGGTGATCGAGGCTTTGGGCAACGACGAGGAAGAGGGCTGGGAAGGCTGCTTGTCGGTGCCCGGCCTGCGCGGCGTGGTGCCGCGCTGGTCGCGCATTCGCTACCGCGGCCTTGACCCGCTGGGCCAGGTCATTGAGCGCGAGGCTGATGGCTTTCACGCCCGCGTGGTGCAGCACGAGGTTGACCACCTGATCGGCCGGCTGTACCCGACGCGCATGCGCGATCTGACCCAACTTGGCTATACCAGCGTGCTGTTTCCCGAGTTGGACGCAGCCTCGGATGATTGATACGAAATTGTGTTCAATGGCATCCATCCCGCTGTCGGCCTTCGGCCGGTTGCAGAGTTTGCGATGGTGTGGCGCGGTGCTTGCGTGCGAGATGGCGTGCGAGGTCTCGTGCGAGCCGTGGTGCGAGCCGCGAACGCGGGGCGGCCGCTTACGCTCATGTCCCCCGGGCTGGGCTTCGCCCCGCCCTCCGCCTTTACTTCGCTACAGCGGCCGCCCCGCGCTCGCTGCCTACCACCATGGTGGCGTGCGACGCGGGCACACCATCTTTGGTGGTGGGTCGAGCCGCTGGGGCACCCTGCGCAGTGAAGTCAAGGAGGAGGCGAAGCCGGGGGACATGAGCGGAGCAGGGTGCCCCAGTGGCCCGATCCCCGCGCCGATCCCGGCACGCGAGCGCAAGCACAGCAACAAACGTCCGCAAAGGACCGCGACCGGCTGCGACAGACCATAGGTACCCGCTCGTTTCTGTGCGATCGAGTGCGACTCGGTATGCCAGCGTCGGTTCAATCCCTTGTAAACCGATGTGAACGCGTCAGCCGCAGCCCCGGCTGCGGCGTTGAGCAGCACGCAGCCGCCCCCGAAGGCGTGCCGCCGAGGAGACTGAAGATGCAAGCTGCCCCCCGTTCCCACCCCGCCCGCCGCCTTTTTAATCACTTGGCCGCGCTCACCCTGGCGGCTACGGCCTTGCTGGCCAGCGCCGCGGCCTGGGCCGACCCGCCCGGACGCGTGGGCCGCATCGCCGAGTCCAGCGGCACCGTGTGGATGTTCGATGCCGAGCAAGGCGAGTGGATCGCGGCCCGCCGCAACCGCCCGCTGACCCGTGGCGACCGGCTGTCGGCCGAGCGCGACGCGCGCGCGGAGTTGCAGATCGGCTCGGCCACGCTGCGCCTGGACGGCGGCACGGAGCTTGAAGTTGCCGAGCTGGACGACAACAGCGTGCGCCTGCACCTGCACCAGGGCGGCCTGGCGCTGCGCCTGCGCAGCAACGAGTCGGCGCGCGAGTTCGCAGTGACCACCCGCGAGGGCCGCTTCGAGCCGACGCGCGCAGGCCAGTACCGCATCGACCAGCAGGACAACGGCAGTTTTGGCGGTGTCATCGCGGGCGCCCTGCGTTTCGAGGCGCGCGACAGTGCGCTGGAAATCAACGCCGGCCAACGCGCCGAGTTCTGGAACGAGCGCGGCGTAACGCACTACAGCTGGTCGGCCCTGCCAAATGACCGCTTTGGCGACTGGGTGGCGCAGCAAGACCGCCAGGACGAGCGCGACGCAAAGCGCCGCCCCTACGTCTCGCCCGAAATGACAGGCGCTGAAGACCTCGACCGCTATGGCGACTGGGATCGCCACCCGGAGTACGGCGCCCTGTGGCTGCCGCGCCGCGTCGAACCCGGCTGGGCGCCTTACCGCTATGGTCACTGGGCCTATGTGCGGCCCTGGGGCTACACCTGGGTCGACGATGCGCCCTGGGGTTTCGCGCCCTTCCACTATGGCCGCTGGGTCTCGTGGGGCGGGCGCTGGGCCTGGGCGCCTGGGCAGTACGTGGCACGCCCGGTCTATTCGCCGGCCCTGGTGGCCTGGATCGGTGGCCCGAACGTCAGCATCGGCATCAACATCGGCGGGCCGTCGGTGGGCTGGGTGCCGCTGTCGCCGCGCGATTACTACCGGCCGAGCTACAACGTCACCAACATCTACGTCAACCGCGTCAACGACCCCTACCGCCGCTGGCACCCGCCCGTTCAGCCGAACCAGCCGGTGCGCACCGGCCCGATCATGTACACCAACCAGGGTGTGCCGGGCGGCGTCACGGTGGTCTCGCAAGATGTGTTGCGCGAGCGCCGGCCGATCAGCAGCGCGGTGATTGCGCCGGTTGATCCACGCACGGTGCAGCGCTGGCAGACCCAGCCGCTGCAGACGGCGCCGCCGGCCCAGGGGTCAGGTCGTGGCAACGAGCGGCGCGCGCAAGACGGCGCACCACCACCGCCGCCGCCCAGCACAGTGCCGCGTGTGGTGGCCACACCGGGCGGTGCCGTGCCTGTCACGCCGCCAGCGCCGGGCGCGGGGCGCAACGCCAACACGCCTTGGGGTCAGGTGGCCCCAACCGTGCAAGCCGCGCCACCGGCACGCGACAACGGCAGCGAGCGCCAGCCCGGCCGACCGCCGCTGGGCGACGGCCGCGGCGAGCGCGCGCCCGTGGTGGAGCGGGCTGTCACCGCCGCGCCGGTGCCATCCAGCAATGTGGCGCCGTCGCGTGAGCGTCAGGAGCGCCGCCCGCCCGGTCAGGACGATGGCCGCGGGGAACGGCGCCGGGGCGAGGTGCCGCAAGGCGGGCAGGGCGCACAGCCGGCGCAAGCCGTGCAGCCAGTACAACCCGTGCAACCCGTGCAGCCCGTGCAGCCCGTGCAGCCCGTGCAGGGCGTGCGCGGGGTGGGCCCGGTTCCGGGCGCGGTCGCCGCGCCAGTTCCGCCCCCCGCTGTTCGCGTGGCGCCCGCCGAGCCTGCGCCGCAGCGCGTGCGCGGCCCGAAGGATGCCGACGAGCGCGATGATCGCCAGCCCCCGGGCCAGGAGAAGCGGCGCGACCAACGCCAGCAGCAAAACCAGTAGCCGGGCGGGCGGCGGCGCGCTGCGGTAGGCTGCGCGTTGCCACAGGAGGTTGACCTTGCCGACGCTGCCAAGCTATGACGATGTCGCCGCCGCCGCGCGCCGGCTCGAAGGCTACGCCCATCGCACCCCGGTGCTGAGGTCGCGCACTGTCGATGAAGCGCTCGGCGCCAGCGTGTTCTTTAAGTGCGAGAACTTCCAGCGCATGGGCGCCTTCAAGTTCCGCGGTGCCTTCAATGCACTTTCGCGCTTTGACGCGCGCCAGCGCCAGGCTGGCGTGGTCGCTTTCTCCTCGGGCAATCATGCCCAGGCGGTTGCGCTGGCAGCGCGCCTGCTGGGCATGCCGGCCAGCATCGTGATGCCGCACGATGCCCCCGTACAAAAGGTGGCGGCGACGCAAGGCTATGGCGGCAAGGTTGTGTTTTACGACCGCTACACCGAAGACCGCGAGGCCATCGGCGCGCGCCTGGCCGAGCAGCACGGCATGACCCTGGTGCCGCCCTACGACCACACCGATGTCATCGCCGGCCAGGGCACGGCGGCCAAGGAGTTGCTCGACGAAGTGGGCCCACTCGACGCGCTGTACGTTTGCCTCGGTGGCGGCGGCCTGCTCAGCGGCAGCGCGCTGGCTGCGCGCGCCCTGTCGCCGCAGGCAAAGCTCTACGGCGTCGAACCCGAAGCTGGCAACGACGGCCAGCAGTCGTTTCGCAGCGGGGCCATCGTGCACATCGCCACCCCGAAGACGATTGCCGATGGCGCGCAGACCCAGCATCTTGGCAAGCTGACCTTCGACATCATCCGCCGCGATGTCGATGACATCTTGACCGCCAGCGACGCCGAGTTGATCGAGGCCATGCGCTTCTTCGCCGAGCGCATGAAGGTCGTGGTGGAGCCGACCGGCTGCCTCGGCTTTGCCGCGGCGCGCCGGCAGGTCCAGCGCGGTCAACGCGTTGGCGTGATCGTCAGCGGCGGCAACGTCGACATGCAGCGCTTCGCGGTGCTGTTGGCGCGCTGAGACCTGGGCCGGGTGCGCGGCACGCTGAGCTTGGGCGCCAGCAGCCCCATACTTCCGGCACTCCCATCTTGCGCGGCGTTGCCGACCAACGCCGCGCCCCCCCGCGCCGATGCCCGGCTACCTGACCAAGCAAGAGCAGATCACGGTTCGTGGCGTTGCTGACGTCACGGTCCGCTCACTGCTCGACCGCCAGCAATACGCCGACCCCCTGGGCCAGGCCGAAGGCCTCGGGATCTCGTCGGCCGCCTGGCCGCTGTTCGGTTTGCTTTGGCCGTCGGCCAGCCAATTGGCAGCGCGCCTGGGTGCGCACCGCGTGACGCTCGGCGAGCGCATCCTGGAAATCGGCTGCGGCTTGGGCTTGGCCAGCCTGGTCGGGCACCGCCGCGGCGCCGACGTGACGGCCAGCGACTGCCACCCCTTGGCGGGCAGCTTTCTGGGTGAGAACGTGCGGCTCAATGACCTGGCGCCGATGAAATACCGCCACGGCCACTGGAGTGCGTCGGCGTTGCAACGCCAGCAGGCACTCGATGCTGGCCTGTGTGCACTGAGTGGCCGCTTCGATCTGATCATTGGCAGCGACCTGCTCTACGAACGCGACGAAGGCGGTGAGCTGGCCGCCTTCATTGGCCGCCATGCCGCGCCAGGCGCACAGGTCTGGATCGTCGATCCTGACCGTGGCAACCGGGCTGCCTTCAACCGCCACATGCAGGCGCAGGGCTTCGCACTGACGGAGCTGCGGCTTGATCAGCCGGCAACGCCCAGTGCACTGGCCTACAAGGGTCGCCTGCTCACCTATCACCTCGGCACACCGACCCAATGACTGAACCGCTGCTGCTTTCCGTCACGCAAATCTCCACCTATGACGGGGACCGCCTGCTGACGCGGGCCACCGGTTTTTTCTTCGCCCGCGACGAACGCCTGTTCGTGGTCACGAGCCGGCATGTCGTGCTCGACGAGCCGAGCAAGCACTTTCCTGATCGGCTGGAGATCGAGTTGCACACCTCGGCCGACAACCTCACCCAGTCCACCGGCCTGTCGATGCTGCTCTACCGCGATGGCAAGAGCATCTGGCGCCAGGGCGAAGACCCGGCGGGCGAAATCGACGTGGCCGTGGTCGAGGTGGACCGCTCGGCGCTGCCGGCCAGCGTGTTGTTGCGCGCCTTCACGCCGGCGCACCTGCAAGACTCGCTCGACGACATCGAGGTCGGCTCGCCCCTGCTCATCGTCGGTTTTCCGCTCGGCTTTCACGACACCCTGCACCACTTGCCTGTGGTGCGCCAGGCGGTCATCTCGTCCTCATTCGGCCTGCGTTTCCAGGGCCAGGGCTACTTCCTGACCGATGCGCGAACGCACCGCGGCACCAGCGGTGCGCCGGTGGTGATGCGCTGGCCCGCTGATCTGGTACCGGCGGACGAGCGCGAGCGCACGGCTCACAGCGACGCCGACCTGCCGTGGAAGCTGCTCGGCGTGCACTCGGCGCGCATGGACATGAAGACCCGCGATCTTGAGCAAGACGAGTCGCTCGGCCTCAACTGCGCCTGGTACGCCGACATCTTGATGACCTTGACCGAAGCCCCGGCCGGCAGCGTCAGCGCAGAAGCGGCCTGAGCACCGGCCAGACGTTGTCGAGCATCAGCGGGTGCGCCGTCTCGCTGGGGTGGATGCGGTCGGACTGGAACATGGCCATCGGGTCGGGTCCGTCGGCAATACCTTTGAGCAGGAAGGGCACCAGAGCGGCACCTTCGCTGCGCGCGACACTGGCGAACAGGGCGACGAAATCTTCGCCGTACTTGCGGCCGTAGTTGGGCGGCACCTGCATGCCCGCGACGATCACACGCGCACCACTGGCGTTGGCGGCGCGGGCCATCACCGCCAGATTCGCCTCGGTCTGCTTTAGCGGCAGGCCACGCAACGCATCGTTGCCACCGAGCTCAAGGATGACATGCGTGGGCTTGTGTTTGAGCAGCAGCGCCGGCAGGCGCGAACGCCCGCCTGAGCTGGTGTCACCGCTGATGCTGGCGTTGACCACGCGGGCGGCAATCTTGTCGCGGGCAAGGCGTTTTTCGAGCAGCGCGACCCAGCCGCTGCCGCGCGTCAGGCCGTACTCGGCCGACAGGCTGTCGCCCACCACCAGGATCAGCGGCGTGGCCGCGGCGCCGGCAGCGCGGGCGGGCGGGGGCATAACCAGCACAAGGCAGCAGGCCAAGGCGATCACGCTACAGTGCGCCAGCCAAGCCCGCCGGGCTCCGAACTTCACGCCATCGTCCATGCCGTCGTCACCCCTGATCGAAGTCGAACACGTCACCAAGCAAGTCAGCGACTCCACCGGTGCCCTGACGATTCTCCATGACATCCATTTCACTTTGCGCGAGCGCGAGTCGGTGGCCATCGTCGGCGCCTCGGGGTCGGGCAAGAGCACCCTGCTGTCCATCATTGCCGGCCTGGATGTGCCCACCAGCGGCACAGTACGTCTGGGCGGAACTGATATTTTCAAGCTCGACGAAGACGCCCGCGCCGCAGTGCGGGCCGAGCGCCTGGGCTTCGTGTTCCAGAGCTTTCAGTTGCTGGGCAACTTGAACGCGCTGGAGAACGTGATGCTGCCGCTGGAACTGCAGGGCCGCAATGATGCCCGGGCGGTGGCGCGCGACATGCTCGGCCGCGTCGGCCTGGGCGCGCGCCTGTCGCACTACCCCAAAGTGTTGTCGGGGGGCGAGCAGCAGCGCGTGGCGTTGGCACGCGCCTTCGTCGTCAACCCGTCGGTGTTGCTAGCCGACGAGCCGACGGGCAGCCTTGACTTTGCCACCGGCGAGACGGTCATGAAGTTGATCTTCGAGATGAACCGCGAGGCCGGCACGACGCTGGTGCTGGTGACGCACGACAGCGGCCTGGCAGCGCGCTGCGATCGGCAGATTCGCATCGAGGCGGGTCGTATTGCGACGGGTTGATTTGCGAAAGCGTTCAATCGCGTTGATGTAGCTGGTTCGCTTCGGCCGACTCTCGACGTCGGCGGTCTGCTTTCTGCGCAGCAAAGGCGCGCCCGGGCACGCGCCAGCGCGCCACTGTGGCGGTCGGTAGGTACACCGAGTGCCTTGCGGTGCTCGGTCCTGCGGCCCCGTCGAAAAACTCCCGCCGCTCGCTGCGCTCTCTTTGGTCAAACAGTTTCGACGAGTCAGAGCACGAAGCGCGCTGCGCGCGCGGGCCGCAAGCCCTGTGCTCCTCAGCGCCACACAGGCGCGCAGGCACCTGCCCGGGCGCGCCTTTGCGAACTGGTGGTGGCAAGCGGACGCAAACCTCCCCCGGTGGCCTTCGCGGCTGGCGCTGTGCGGCGGCGGCTCACTGTGGGGCGGTGAGCAGCGCAGGCCTGAGGTCGGCGCGCGCAGCGCGCTACCAAAACTTACTCGCCGAAACTGTTTGACCAAAGAGAGCGAAGCGAACGGCGGGAGTTTTTCGGCGCGACCTCAGGCCGAGCAGCGCAACGCAGTCGCAGCGAAGCGAAGACCGCTCCAGTGTGAGCCGACGCCACACAGCGCCAGCCGCGACG
>JANNGJ010000138.1:0-7502 GCA_031403815.1 Burkholderiales bacterium
TTCGACGCCGCCAGCGGCCTGCTGCGCTCCGCGGTGGGCGGTGGCAGTCACCGTGCCTCTGAGTTTGGTGGCCTGTCAGAACCGGCAGCCGCACCGCTGCCGGTCGAGCCTCGCTTGATCGAGCAGGCGCAGTCCTTGGCGATGGCCGCGGCGCACCCCGAAGTGCCCTTGGCCGAGGTCTCGCGTGAGCTTGAGCGCCTGTCGCAGGAAGCCATGGTGGCCGACCAGCCGGTGCTGGCCGAGACCATGCATGCGGTCAAGACGGCTTTTGCCGACGCCCAGAACGATAACGAACGCCAGGCGGTGCGCGACGAACTGGCGCAGGCCATGGCCGACTTCGTCCACACCTCGTCGGAAGCGGCCTCGCTCGATGGCTTGCTGCCGTCGCGGCCCATGCCCCTGCTGTCGCCCGCGCCGACACCCGCTGGCACCACCGGTCTCGAAGACGATGACGAGATGCGCGAAATCTTCCTTGAGGAAGCGCGCGAGGTGATCGGCAACGCCGAGCAGGCCTTGTCCTCGCTGGTGTCTGCGCCCGAAGACCTCGGCGAGATGACCAGCGTGCGGCGTGCCTTCCACACCCTGAAGGGCAGCTCGCGCATGGTGGGCCTGGCGGCCTTTGGCGAAGCTGCCTGGTCTTGCGAGCAGCTCTACAACCGGCGCCTGGCCGACAGCCAACCGGCCGACGGTGAACTTCTCGCGCTCACCACGGACGTGCTGGCCTATCTGGGTGATTGGGTTGAAGCCGTTGGTGAGCGCCGCGACGGCGGCCACCGCGCCCTCGACGTCCAGGGCGCGGTCGACGCCTTCGGCATTGATGGCCAGCACACCACTCTGGCCCTGCCCGGTGCGCCCATCGTGTTGGCCGAGCGCGCGCTGCCGGCGACCTTTGATCGCCTAGGCCCCAGTACGGCCGCGTCCGCGCTGACGATGCCACAGGTGTCGGCGCCGATGCCCTTGTTCGACATGTTGCCCGATTTGCCGAGTGCGCAGGACCTCGATCTGCGTCCGGCCGCGTCGGCAATCCAGCCGATCGACAAGCTGCTTGGTGGCGACGACGAGGTGGCCTTCGAGCTCGACCTCGGCGAAGCCGCGTCTCTGCCGGCTGCGGGTGCTGGCGCCTTGCAAGCAATGGCCTTGCCCGATTTCGAGCACGACGGCCCGGGTCCGGACGAAGTGTCGGCCCTGATGTCGCTCGACATCGCCGAGCCCCCACCGCCGGCTCGGGTGGAGCCGCGTGGACCACTGGCGCTGTCCATGTCCGAGCCCGACCTTGAGCCCGAGCTGGCGCCTGAACCTGAATCTGAACCGCACAAGATGATCGGCACCCTGCGTGTCGGTATCCCGCTGTTCAATATCTTCCTGAACGAGGCCGACGAGCAGTCGCGCCGACTGTGCACCGAGTTGGCCGAATGGGCCCACGAGCTGCACCAACCCGTCGGCGACTCGACCGTGGCACTCGCCCATTCGTTGGCCGGCAACTCCGCCACAGTCGGCTTTGCCGATCTTTCGCACCTGGCGCGGCTGCTTGAGCATGCCCTGTCGCGCTCGCAGGCCTTGCGCGAGGGCGATCCGGCCGAAGCGGCGCTGTTCAATGACGGTGCCGACGAAATCCGCCGCCTGTTGCATCAGTTCGCGGCCGGTTTCCTTAAGGCGCCGCCGCCCGAGCTGATCGCGCGTCTGCTCGACCACGAGCGCCTGAGCGCCGAACGCTTGGATGCCCAGTCCCGCTTGCCGGAGGCGCAGGACAGCACGTCGGAGCTGCACCCGTCGAGCTTCGACGAGAGCGTGCAGCCGCTACCGCCGGCGCAAGACCCGACCCCCGCGCCGCCTGCAGACGCTCTGGCGCCGGTTGCGGTGCCGGTTGAGGCGCCCGTCACGGCGCCCGCCATTGCGGCGCCGGTGTTCGAGGCCCAGGACAGTGCCAGTGCGCCCTTGCCGCTGGGTCAGACGCAGTTTCACGCCTTGAGCGAGTTGGCACCCTTGGCGCCACGCAGCGATGCACGCCGCTTGGCCGAGCCGCGTGCCGACAGCGCGCCTGACGACGCCGACATCGATGCCGTCGACGCCATCGATGTCGAGCTGTTCCCGATCTTCGAGGAAGAGGCGCTTGAGCTGCTGCCGCAGCTGGCCGCGCGCATGCGCGACTGGGCTGAGCGCCCCGGCGATGCTGCCGGCCCGGCGGCCTGCATGCGCACCCTGCACACCCTCAAGGGCGGCGCGCGACTGGCCGGTGCGATGCGCCTGGGTGAACGCGCGCACCGCCTCGAAACAGCGATCGAACGTCTGGCCTCACATGAGCACGTGACGGCCGCCGAGGTCGAGGGCCTGTTCACCAACGTCGATGCCATCGGCGCGAGCTTTGATGCGCTACAAAGTGGCGCCACGGTGGCCGCGCCGGTGGGGGCTCTCGCCGCACCCGCTGCGGCCGTTGCGGCGCCGATGCCGGCGGCCGCACCGCCACGGGTCCAGGCCCCGCCGCAGTCCGCTTCGGTGTCCAAGGCCCCCGCGTACCTGCCCGCCGCCACCCGGCCGGGCGACCTGGCACCGATCGACTGGCAGCGCTTCGCCGCCGATCTGCCTTCGGCCAGTGAAATCGCCAGTCTGGCGGGTGATCGCGCCCAAGGCGACGCCGCCCCGGGCGCCGTCGGCGGCACGGTGCGCGTGCGTGCGCCGCTGCTCGACCGCATGGTCAACCAAGCCGGCGAGGTCAGCATCACGCGTTCGCGCATTGATGCCGACGTGGCCCAGATGCAGGCCTCGCTCACCGACCTGACGGAGAACCTGGAGCGTCTGCGCTCACAGCTGCGCGAGATCGAGTTGCAGGCAGAAACCCAGATCGGCTCGCGCATCGAGGCGGCCAAGGCCGAAGGGCACAGCTTCGACCCACTCGAGATGGACCGCTTCACGCGCTTCCAGGAGCTGACGCGGATGATGGCCGAGTCGGTCAACGACGTGGCCACGGTGCAGCGCAGCCTGCAGCGTGCGCTGCAGTCGGCCGAAGACGATCTGGCAGCGCAGGCCCGGCTCACGCGCGAGTTGCAGGACGACCTGCTGCGCACGCGCATGGTCGAGTTCGAGAGCCTGTCGGACCGCCTTTACCGTGTCGTGCGTCAGGCCGCCAAGGAGACGCACAAGCAGGTCCGCTTGGACCTCGTGGGCGGCTCGATTGAAGTTGACCGCGGCGTGCTCGAGCGCATGGGCGGTGCGTTCGAGCACCTGCTGCGCAACTGCGTCACCCACGGCATCGAGCCACCCGACATGCGCCTGGCCGCCGGCAAGGACGCCGCCGGCCAGATCACCATCGCCATCGCCCACGAAGGCAATGAAGTGGCGGTGGAGTTCCGCGACGATGGCGGCGGCCTGGACTTGCAACGAATTCGTGCGCGCGGCCTGGCGCTCGGCCTGATTGCGCCGGATGCCTGGCCGAGCGACGGCGAATTGGCCCAGCTGATCTTCACGCCCGGCTTCTCGACGGCCGAGTCCGTCACCGAACTGGCCGGCCGCGGCATCGGCATGGACGTGGTGCGTGCCGAGGTGAATGCGCTCGGTGGGCGCATCGAGACCGCCACCGCCGCCGGGCAGGGCACCAGTTTTCGCCTGGTCCTGCCACTCACCACGGCAGTGACCCAGGTGGTGATGCTGCGCGCCGGCGCGGTCACCGTGGCGGTCCCCGCCACCTTGGTCGAGATCGTGCGCCGTGCCTCCGACACCGAGATCGCGGAGGCCTACGCCGGCGGCCACTACCCGTTCGCTGACAAGTCCTTGCCCTTCTTTTGGCTTGGTGCGCTGCTGCAGGCCGGCGGGCGCAGCCAGGAGGTCGCGGCCCGTTCGCAGTTCGTGGTGGTGATTCGAAGCGCTCAGCAGCGCATTGCCGTGCACGTCGATGAAGTGGTTGGCAACCAGGAGGTGGTGGTCAAGAACCTGGGCCCGCAACTCTCGCGGCTGCCGGGCCTGGCCGGCATCACCTTGCTGGTCACGGGCGAGCCGGCGCTCATCTACAACCCGGTGGCTTTGGCCACGCTATACGGCGAGCAGGCACGCAGCGCCATGCTCGCCAGTGCCAACGCGCCCGGTTTGCAGGCGACCAGCATTGACGCGGTCGCAGTCCGTCGCGCGCCCCTGGTGCTGGTGGTTGACGACTCGCTCACGGTGCGCCGCGTCACGCAGCGCTTGCTGGTGCGCGAGGGTTACCGGGTGACCCTGGCCAAGGACGGCCTGGACGCGATCGAGAAACTCGCCGAAGAAAAGCCCGACATCGTCTTGTCCGACATCGAGATGCCACGCATGGACGGCTTCGATCTGGTGCGCAACATGCGGTCTGACGCCAAGCTGCGCGACCTGCCCGTCATCATGATCACCTCGCGCATTGCGCAAAAGCACCGTGACCATGCGGCCGAGCTCGGCGTTGACCACTACCTCGGCAAGCCCTATGCCGAAGAAGACCTGCTGTCGCTGGTGGCGCGCTACACCGCGCCGCACGCGGTGAACTGACATGCTGCGGCCCAGCGCACTCCCTGTCGAGAAGCAGGCAACCGGGACCGTCATCGGCGCAGCGCGGCCGTGACCGACCTGGTCGAACGCCTGGCCGACCTGACGGCCCACCGTGACCGCGATGTGCTCGATGCGTCCCTCGTCAGCGCCCTGTGCGAGTTGCTGTCGCCAGCAAGCGTTGCGGTGCACCGCTGCGTCGGTGACGAGGGCAACCAGCGCTGGCTGACGCGGGCCCGCATGGCCGCAGGCGATGTTGCCGCGGTGGCCGAAACTGGCTGGGCCGAGATCGAGCAGTTGCCACGGCTGGACGATCGGCCGGCTTGGCGAGATTGCCTGGGTTCGCAGAACCCGATTCGCCTTGAGGGCGCGCCCGCCACGACGCTGTTCCCTTTGGCCACTGACACCGGCACCGTGGGTGTGCTCGAACTGCGCAGCGTGCGCGCGCTGACCCTCGGCGAGTGCCGCAGCGTCAGCAGCATCCTGCGCCTGTACCGCAACTTCGAGGGCCTGCTCGACTACAGCGAGCGCGACACCCTGACGGGCCTGCTCAACCGCAAGACCTTCGACGATGCCTTTCTCAAGCTGGCCCTGCCGCCAGCCAACCCTGGCGCGGCCGCGGCCGCGGCCGACGGCGAGCGCCGCAATGGCATTGCGGCGGCCACGCACTACCTGGGTGTCATCGACATCGACCACTTCAAGCGCGTCAACGACGGCTTTGGCCACCTCATCGGCGATGAAGTGCTGCTGCTGCTGTCGCGCGTCATGCGCGGCACTTTCCGCTATCACGACCGCCTCTACCGCTTCGGCGGCGAAGAGTTCGTGGTGCTGATGCGCTGCGCCGACGATGCCAGCGCGGCCATCGCCTTCGAGCGCTTGCGCGCCAACGTCGCCCACTACGCGTTTCCGCAGGTCGGGCGCATCACGGTCAGCGTCGGCTACACCGCCGTCAACGCGCACGACACACCGTCGGGTGCGTTCGAGCGCGCGGACCGTGCGGTCTATTTCGCCAAGGAGCACGGCCGCAACCAGGTGCGCAGCCATGCCGCCCTGCTGGCCAGTGGCGATCTGGCAGACGAGCACCAGGCGGGCGACGTCGAGCTGTTCTGAAGCACAGCCGCAGTGCATCAAAATTCGCTTTCAAATTCAAGCAAGCGCTTGATTTGTTCGGATATCATGCGCGCCGATGCCCGCCGAAGCCAAACCTCCCAGCCCACCCGAGGCCATCTCCGACCGTGGAGAGCGAGCACGCACTCGCCTGATCGGCGAAGCTGCACGGATATTCGCTGAAAAGGGCTACGCCTCAGCCTCGACGCGGGAGATCTGTGTGGCCGCCGGCCTGAATGTGGCCGCAATCCACTACCACTTCGGCGACAAGGAGGGCCTGTACCGCGAAGTGCTGCTGGGCCCGATCCGCCAGCTGACGGGCGCCTTCAAGGGCTTCGATGACCCGGCGCTGCCGCTGGCTGAGGCCTTGCGGCGCATGCTGGGCGCCTTTGTCGGCGTGGCCGGCGCGGCCGGGGCCACGGCCTGCGCCCTGGCCGACGCGCATGCCGAGCAGGGCCTGCGCCTGCACCTGCGCGAGATGGTCGAACCCAGCCCCGTCTATGCCGCCACGGTGGCCCAGCACATCGTGCCGCACCACCAGGCGATGGCGCGCATGCTGGCCCGCCACATCGGCGTCACGGCCTCCGACGACGATGTGCACCGCCTGGCTTTCGCCTTGGTTGCGATGGCGCACGACTACTGCATGTCGCGCGAGTTCATGAACATCCTGGCGCCCAGCCTGCTCGCCCGGCCCGACGCCTTGAGCCTGGCACTGGAGCGCCTGGTCGATTGGGGCTTGGCCCTGGTCGAGCATGAGCGCAAGCGCCGCAGCCTGCCCACGCCAACACCATGACACCGAAGCTTGTTTCCCGCGCCGCCACGGCACTCACCGCATTGCTGTTGGCCGCTTGCAGCACGCCGCGCCTGCCCAGCCAGCCCGAGGCGCCGCTGCCGGAACGCTGGCAGGCGACCCTGCCGCATGGCGGCGATGTGCGCCAGCTGGCCGACTGGTGGCGCGGCTTTGACGATCCCTTGCTCGCCGAGTTGGTGATGCGGGCCCAGGCCAGCAGCCCGACCCTGGCGCAGTCATTGGCTCGCATCGCGCACGCCCGGGCCGAGTTGCGGGGTGCTCAGAGCCTGCGCTGGCCGACAGCCAACCTGACGGCACAGGCCCAGCGCGCCAGCAATGCGGGCAGTTTTGTGCCGAGCACCCAGTCCAGCGCCGCGGTCGACGCCAGCTGGGAGGTCGATCTGTTCGGCGGCACGCGCGCGCAGGTCGCGGCGGCCCAGGCGCGCAGCGAGCGCGCCGGCCTGGACTGGCATTCGGCACGCATCAGCCTGGCCGCGGACGTGGCGGCAACCTATGTGTCGCTGCGCTCCTGCGAAGCCCAGCGTGGCGTGAACGACGCCGATGCTCTGTCGCAGCAGCAAAGCGCGGCCCTGACCCGCGACAAGGTGCGCGTGGGGTTCGAAGCCCCGGCCAACGGCGCCCTGGCCGACGGCGCCGCCGCCGACGCGGGCAACCGCGCGATTGCGCAACGCGCCGACTGCGAGGTGCTGCTGCGTTCGCTGTCCGTGCTCAGCGGCCCGTCGGTCGCTGATTTGCGCACGCGCTTGGCGGCCCGCACCGCGCAACTGCCGCAGCCGGTAGCGTTTGCAGTGTCGATCCTGCCGACCCAGCTGCTGGCTCAGCGCCCCGACATCGCGGCCGCAGAGCGCGACCTGGTCGCGGCGGCCGCCGATGTCGGCGTGGCCGACGCTGCACGCTACCCGCGCCTGAGCTTTGGCGGCAACCTGGGCGTGGCTGGGCTGCGCGTCGGTGGCCGGACCACCGACGGCAACACGTGGGGATTCGGCCCGGCCCTGACGCTGCCGCTCTTCGATGGCGGCCAGCGCGCAGCCAACCAGGCGGCTTCGCTGGCCCGCTACGACGAAGCCCGCGCCGCGCTCGACGGTCGCCTGCG
>JANNGJ010000139.1:0-4508 GCA_031403815.1 Burkholderiales bacterium
AGGCGCGCCACGGCGCCGTCCAGGCCGTCGGCCAGGCGGCTGGCCAGCAGCAGCGCCAGGCCCCAACCAAAGTGGCCCAGAGCGATGGCGGTGGCGGCGGCCATGCCGATGGCGAAGCCGGTGAGCGTGACCGCATCGGCACCGACGCCGCGGCGCACCAGCACCCCGGCGCCGCCATCGAGCAGCGGCTTCAATGCAGCGACGGCGGCGCGGTCAAGCATCGGCCAGGCGAATTCGTTGCGCAGCCGCGGGCACGTCGGCCTCGTCGTGTGTGACCAGCAGGGCAGGCACGCGCCGAGCCGCGAGCGTGGCGAAAGTGAAATCGCGCATCTGCTGGCGCAGGGCGGTGTCGAGCTTGGAGAAGGGCTCATCCAGCAACAGCGCTGCCGGTGCCGCCAGCAACGCCCGCAGCAGCGAGACGCGCGAGCGCTGCCCTCCCGACAGGCTGCCCGGGAGCCGCGCACCGAAGCCGGTGAGCCCCGCCTCGGCGAGTGCAGCTTCGGCGGCCGTGAGTCGTGCGCCGCGTTCGCCGGCTGGCAGGGCGAACAACAAATTGCCCAACACGCTCAGGTGTGGGAACAGCAGGTCGTCCTGAAACAACAACCCGATCCGACGCTGCTGGATCGGCCGCGCAGACAGGTCGACGCCGTCCAGACGCAGCGCGCCGCGGACCTCGAAGGGCGGCTCCAGCGTGCCCGCCATCCACGCCAGCAGACTCGACTTGCCCGAGCCGCTTGGGCCCATCACGGCCAGCACACCGCCGGGCACGATGCTGGCGTTCAGATCGCGGATCAGCGTGCGGCCATGGACTGAGATCGTGACGCTCTCGAGCTGCAGCGTCATCGCATCGGCTCCCCCGCGATGCGCATTGCTTGAGAGCCTGCGCGCGCCCAACCACCCCTGCCAGGGCGGACGGTGGTTGACGACCCCAACCGGTCATGCGCCCTGGTCCAGATTGCCTGCGATGTCATCTCAACCGATTCTCGCCCGCTGCCGCCGACCGACCCACGCGGCCAGGCCAAAGCCGATGGCCGGCAGCAAGGCCTGCAACACGGCAAAGGCGGCAGCGGTGTGGCGCTGCCCGCCCGAGGCCAGGGTCACGGCCTCTGTCGTCACCGTGGTGTGGCGCCCGGCGCCGATGAATTGCGTGGGCAGGTATTGCGCCACGCTGACGGCAAAGCCGACCGCGAGTGCGGCGGCCAGCGGCGCGGCCAGCAGCGGCGCCTTGATGCGCCACCAGAAGGCCCAGCGCGAGCGGCCGAGCGCCAGCGCTGTCCACTCGAAGCGGCGGTCGAAACTGCGCCAGGCCGGCGCCAGCGCCACGAACACGTAGGGCAGGGTGACGAGGGTGTGGACCCAGGCCAGGCCGGCGAGGGTGCCGTCGAGCGCCAGATGCAGCGCCAGCGTGTAGAGCCCTGCCATCAGCAGCAGCGACGGGATCACCAACGGTGCCAGCACCAGTGGCATCACGCGCGCATCCCAGGCCGCCGGCGTGGCCTCGAACCAGCACAGCACCAAGGCCAAGGAGGCCAGCCCTGCGAAGGTGGCCAGCCCGGCGGAGAGGCCGAGCACGCCGCCGTTGGCGCGCACCTGGGCCCAGGCTTCGCTCGCCCAGGCTTGCGGCAGCAGCGACGGGAAGGTCCAAACGCCGACAAAAGAGGAGGCCAGCAGCAGCAGCGCGACGACGGCATAGAGCGCGAGCAGGCCATGCAGCAGTGCGCGGGCTGTCGTGCCGGCGAGCAGGCCGCGCGTGCGGCGACGGCCATCGAGGGCGCTGCGCAGCCAAGCGCGAAGCGCCATGCGCCAACCCGCGGCGGCGATCAGCGCGATGAGCAAGAGCAGGCCACCAAGCAACAGCGCCGCCGCCGCGCCTTCGCCATTGCGCGCCGCATCGCCATCCTGCAAGCCTTGCCACGCGATCACCGCCAACGTCGGCGGCGACGAAGGGCCCACGATCAGCGCCAGATCGACGACCGTCAAACTGTAGGCCAGCACTGCCAGCAGCGGCCAGGCCAGGCGTGGCAGCAACAGCGGCCACAGCACGCGCCACCATACGGCACAGGGCAGGTAGCCGAGCGTCGCACCGCTGGCCAGCCAGCCCTTCACGGCCGCCGCGACATCGGGGCGGTTCAACAGGGCGACGGCATTCCAGAGCAGGAAGGGCAGCTCCTTGCCGAACAGCACCAGCGTCAAGCCGATCGCTTGCGGATCGTTCACCGTCGGCCAATCGGGCGGCGCGGACCAACCCGCCAGCGGCGCGATCACGCGCGCGAGCAGGCCGGCCGGCATAAGCAGCAAGGCCAGCCCGATCGCGAAGGCCGCGTGAGGCAGGGCCAGCATGGGGGCGAGGGCGCCGGTCATGCGCCGCCACAAGGGGGTACCGTGCAAATGCGTGATCAAGCCCAGGCAGGTCAGCAGCGCGAGCAGGCTGCTGAAGAGGGCGCTGACGACCGACAGCGCAAGCGCGCGCGGCAACTGCGGATCGGCCCACAGCGCGCGCCAAGCGCTGGCGTCGGCCGCCTGCGCGACCGCCAGCGGCAAAGCCAGCGCCAACGGCAGCGCGAAGAGTACCAAAGGTGCGGCCAGCGCCGCGCGCTTGGCGCCCCCTATGGCCATGCCGGAGATCGCGCACTGGGTCCAAGCAGGCGCCGCGGATCCGGCTTTGCCGGTCCGCCAGCGGCGCCCCTCCCTTGAGTGGGAGCGCCGTAGGCGCTTCGGGGGTGGTTCACGTGCTGCCGTAGCGCCGCGTCCACTCGCGCTCGATCGGATCGACCCAGGAGCCGTGCGGCTCGGGCCAGGTTGGCGCAAGCTTGGCGACTTGGCCGAGCGCGGCGGCACCGGTGAACAAGGCGCGATCGGCCGCGCTCAACTTCTCCAGTGCCAGCACGGTCGGATCGCCCCAATGGCGGATGTCGGCCTTGCGCGCTTGCGCTGGCGGCGAGAGCAGGAAATTGGCGGCGACTTGCGCGGCCTCCTTGGCGCGGCCGTTGAAGGGGATGGCCAGGAAGTGCGTGTTGCCGATGCTGCCGGCCGCGTGCTGATAGCTGACCACGCTCGCGGGCAGGGTCTTGGCGGCGATGTGGCTGGCGGCTTCGTTCGGGTTGAAGGTGAGGGCGATCGCCAGCTCGCCATCGGCCAGCATCTGGCGCGCTGCGCTCGGGCTGGCGGGGAACTGTTTGCCCTGCTTCCACAAATGCGGGTGCAGGGTATCGAGCGCGGCCCACAGCGGCGCGGTGCTGCGGGCGAAGGCTTCGGTGTTGTGCGGCGCATAGAGCGCCTTGCGGTCGGCACCGGCTTCGAGCAGCAACTGCTTCAAGAAGGTGGTGCCGATGAATTGCGGCGGCTTGGGGTAGCTGAAGCGGCCGGGGTTCTTCTGGGCCCAGGCGAGCAGCTCGTTCATGCTGGTTGGCAACACCGGCACGCGGGTACTGTCGGCCATGAAGGTCAACTGGGCCATGCCCCAGGGCGCCTCCAGGCCCTCGACGGGCTCGGAGAAATCGATGCGCGTGGTCGGCTTGCCGACGGTATCCACGTTCGCATAGCTCGGCAGCTTTTCGCTCCACGGCCCGAACAGCAGGCCCTCGCGCTTCATGGTGAGGAAGTTTTCGCCATTGATCCAGACCAGATCGGCCGAGCCGTCGCTGATGCGCCCGGCCGCCTTTTCGGCGCGCACGCGCTTGACGAATTCCGCTGTGTCGCTGAGCTTCACATGCTCGAGCTTGACGCCGTGGCGCTGCGCCAGCTCGGCCACCACCCATTGCAGATAAGCGTTGATGCGCTCGCTGCCGCCCCAGGCGTTGAAGTAGACCGTCTGGCCGCGCGCGGCGGCTTCGATGCGGGCCCAGTCGGCAGCGCTCTGGGCGCGGGCGAGTGGCGCGAGGGTCAGGGCGCCCCCTGCGATCAAGACATGGCGGCGGCGTTGGCAATGGAGCACGGTGCGGGGTCGGTGGGTCATGACAGGGCGATGGACTGTAGTGTGGGTGGAGGAAGGTGAACGCCGAGCAGCCAGCGGCCTTGCAGCGCTTGCACCAGCCAGGCTTCGAAGTCGAAGTCCGCGCCGGCATGGTCGAGAGCTTCGGCCAGCGAGCGGCCGGCCAGAACGGCGGCGCTGAAGGCCGCAGCAGGCGGTGCGAGCGCAAGTACGCGAACCGCGTGGCCGTCCCGGTGAACCAAGGCGTGTTCGCCAACACCGGTGGCAAAGGCGGCGCGCACGCCGGCAAAGCGCTCATCACCCGCCGGCTGCTGGTGCGCTGACCACAAGCTGGCCACGGGCCAGGCGCTGACGAGCACGGCACAGCCGGAGCGCAAGTTGAGTTGCAAGTGCTCTGGCCCCTGTGTGCCCAGCGCCTCGAGCGCGGGCGGCGTGTCGGGGCCATCAGCGGCGCGCGAGGCCTGGTGTACTCGCCAGTCCAGCCGAGCGCTGTCGGGCAAATAGGGCTCGCTGTCCAGCGCCGGGTTGGCGGCGATGATCTCGGGCAAGGCGGCACCCCATTCGCCAAGATCGCCGC
>JANNGJ010000140.1:0-4350 GCA_031403815.1 Burkholderiales bacterium
GCCGTCGCCAAGCTGATCGCCGCCCGCCTGGCGGCCGACGTGATGGGCACGCCGACGATCCTGCTGGCACGCACCGATGCCGAAGCCGCCGATCTGGTGACCAGCGACGTCGACGACATCGACAAGCCCTTCCTCACCGGCGAGCGCACGGTCGAAGGCTTCTACAAGTCACGCAACGGCCTCGAGCAATCGATCAGCCGCGGCCTGGCCTATGCCGAGTACGCCGACCTGATCTGGTGCGAAACCGGCAAGCCCGACCTGGCTTTCGCAAAGGCGTTCGCCGACGCAATCCACGCCAAGTTCCCCGGCAAGCTGCTGGCCTACAACTGCTCGCCGAGCTTCAACTGGAAGAAGAACCTCGACGACGCCACGATCGCCAAGTTCCAGCGCGAACTCGGCGCGATGGGCTACAAGTTCCAGTTCATCACCCTGGCCGGCTTCCACAGCCTGAACTACTCCATGTTCGAGTTGGCCCACGGCTATGCGCGCAACAACATGAGCGCCTTCGTGGAGTTGCAGGAGAAGGAATTCGCGGCGGCCGAGCGCGGCTTCACGGCTGTCAAGCACCAGCGCGAGGTCGGCACCGGCTACTTCGATGCAGTGACGACCACGATCGAGCGCCTGTCATCGACCGCGGCGCTGAAGGGCTCGACGGAAGACGAGCAGTTCTTCGACCAGAAGCACGGTTGAGCGCGTAGGCGCGAACAGATAGCGGGGCCCCGATGGGGCCCCTTTCCGTTTACATGGATTGTTCGAGCATCGCGCGGTAGTCGTCGCGCGTGGCGATGCGCGGATTGGTTTTGTGGCAGTGGTCGGCCATGGCGCCGTCGATCACGCGATCAAACATCTCGCGCACGACGCCCAGGGCTGCCAAGCCTGTTGGCAGGCCCAGTCGCGCGTTCATGGCCATGATGGCGTCGGCGATGGCATCGCCCTGACCGTCACAGCCGGCCAGACCCATCGCCTGCGCCATGCGTTGCAGGCGCTGCTCTTGGCGAATCGACGCCGCGGTGGCATTGAAACGAACCACGGCGGGCAGGAACATTGCGTTCAGGGTGCCGTGATGAAGGCGCGGGTCCACACCACCGAGGCTGTGCGAGAGCGAATGCACGCAACCCAGGCCCTTCTGAAAGGCCATCGCGCCCTGCATGGAGGCACTCATCATCTGCCAGCGCGCGTCGATGTCGCGGCCATCGCGCGTGGCGCGTTCGATATGGGACCAACCGCGGTGCAAACCGTCCAACGCAATGCCGTCGGCCGGCGGGTTAACGGCTGGCGCCATGAACGTCTCCAAGCAATGCGCGATGGCGTCCATGCCAGTGGCGGCGGTCAAGCCAGGCGGCAGTCCGACGGTGAGTTCCGGGTCGAGCAGGGCAGTCTTGGGCACCAGGTGCCAGCTGTGAAAGCCGAGCTTGCGACCGTCAGCGACGATCAGGATGGCCCCGCGCGCGACCTCGCTGCCGGTGCCCGCCGTGGTGGGCACGGCGATCAGCGGCGCAACGCGATCCGTGATTCGCGCGCTGCCGCCTTCGATGGTGGCAAAACCGACCAGCGGGCCCGCGTGGGTGGCCGCGATGGCGACACCCTTGGCCAGGTCAATCGACGAGCCCCCGCCGACGGCGATCAAGCCGTCGCAATGCTGGGCGCGGTAGACGGCGGCGGCTTGGTGCACAGCGGCCTCGGTCGGGTTCGACGGTGTGGCATCGAAGACTGCGTGGGGCAGATCGCCGAGTGCGGTTAGCGCGCGGTCGAGGACGCCCGCGGCGCGCACGCCAGCGTCACTAATGACCAAGGGTTTGGCGATGCCGACACGAAGGCACTCTTCGCGCAGGCGTTGGACAACACCGGCGTCGAGGTGAATCTGGGTGATGTATTGAATGTGGGCCATGTTGGATCGAGCCAGCGAGCAGGGCGCGGGCCGGCCAGTATGCTTGCGTCGCAGCCAACCCGCCTACCGCGTCCATGACCGACCCGCTCGAACGTCTTGCGCCCAGTGATTTCCGCCACCTCGAGCGCCTGCGCGTTCGCTGGGCCGAAATCGACATGCAGCAGATCGTCTTCAACGCTCACTACCTGATGTATTTCGACACGGCAGTAGCCGGCTACTGGCGCGCCCTGGCGCTGCCCTACCAGGCCACGATGCAGGCGCTCGGCGGCGACCTTTACGTACGCAAGGCCACGCTTGAGTACGAGGGCTCGGCGCGCTACGACGATCAACTCGACGTCGGCATCCGTTGCACACGCATCGGCAACAGCTCGATGCACTTGCAAGCCGGCGTGTTTCGCGGCGCGCAGCGCCTGGTGCAGGGCGATCTGGTGTATGTCTTTGCCGACCCGGTGAGTCAAACGGCCCGACCCGTGCCGCCGGCCTTGCGCGACCTGCTCAACGGCTTCGAAGGCGGTGGGTCGATGATCGACGTGCGCGTCGGCGACTGGGCCACGCTGGGCACCCAGGCGCGATTGATCCGTGATGCCGTGTTCATCCAGGAGCAGGGCATAGCGGCGGTGCTTGAACACGATGCAGCCGATGCCAGCGCCCTGCATGCAGTCGCCTTCAACCGCCTCGGCCAGGGCGTCGGTACGGGCCGCCTGCTCGGCGCGGTGGACGGCGCCTCCAAGATTGGCCGCATGGCGGTGTTGGCCAGCGTGCGCGGCGCCGGCATCGGCAGGCCACTGTTGGATGCCTTGGTGCAGGCCGCGCGTGCGCGCGGCGACAACGCGGTCACGCTGCATGCGCAGGCCAGCGCGGTCAACTTCTATCGGCGTGCTGGGTTCGCAGCGCACGGCCCGGGGTTCGAAGAAGCCGGCATCGCGCACCAGGCGATGGCGTTCACGTTGCGCTGAGCGCCTCGTCGGCTACCGCTGGCAAAGGCATTGCCCGCAGCGGCCATGTCGCGAGCTGGACACCGCGTTGTGTATGGGCCTGGCCAACGGCATCGAACTGCCGCTCGACGACCC
The DNA here is from genome assembly GCA_031403815.1 of Burkholderiales bacterium. GTDB lineage: Bacteria > Pseudomonadota > Gammaproteobacteria > Burkholderiales > Burkholderiaceae_C > CADEEN01. Next base: position 2,959 of record JANNGJ010000140.1, read on the forward strand.
GCAGGCTGAGCCCGGCTGCTTCGCGTTGCACGATCAGCAGGGTGGAGCAGCGCGTGCCGTAGCCGGCGTCGGGCGTGCGGATGAAGGCCGGCGCCAGCCAACGTTCGCGCTCCAGCCCGACCCCGGTGTCCGGCAGTGCGTGATCGGCAGCGGGGGTGCGGTCGGCCAACGCGGCGAAGAGGCTCTCCTCCAGCTCGGCCAGCGTTGCGGCGCTGGCCAAGGCGGCTGACAACGCCGACTTCAAGGCGCTCACCTTGGGCCAGGGTGTGTCGAGCGCGGCATTCGACAGGCCGTACACACCCGCGCCGAGCGCACGCGGTTCGCTGGCCTTGTCATCGGCCCACCACCAACGCCCAGCCGGCAGGTCGGCGGCGAGCAGGTTGAACGGGTTGTGGCCGCGCGACGCGGTCTCGCGCCAGAACGCGGGCATGGTTTCCTGTGTCGCCAACCACGCCGGCACCACCGCGCCGCGCGAGGGCGCTTGGGGCCTGTGGCGGAGCAGGTCGCGAACATTCGTCAGCATCGCCAACCGGCCCTGGGCGCTGAGCGCCAGCCAGGTGCCGCCGGCCTCCAGGTCGCGGCCACCCAGGATTCTCGTGGCGCCGTCGTCTTGCCACCAATCGAGCGCTGCCGCGGGGCGGGCCAGAAACTCATCGCGGTTGGACGCGATCACGACCGGAAAGCGCGGGTGCTGGTCCAGCGCGAGCGCAATCAGGCACATGCTTCAAAGACTTCGACATGGCGCTGACCGACCGTCCACGGCGCCAGCTGCGTCTGCGCGAGGCTCTCCGTCTCCAGGCGCCAGGCCGTACCCAGGCCGCTGGGGTGGCCGTAGGTTTCCATCAGGGTCAACAGTTCGCCCCCCTGCTCAACGCGTTGCGCCAGGCGGCAATGCAGGCCGGGCAGCGCCACCGCCAGGCCGGCTTGAAAGCTGCGTACCGCGGAAATGGCGGCCGCCGCGTCGGCCAGGCGCACTCGGTAATAGACGTAGACCGTCGAGCCGCTGCTGCCTGTCACGCGGTTACGTCGACGTCGACCGGGTAGGGCTGCGCCGCGCGGTGCAAGAGCGGGCCACCCGCGGCGCCGAGGTGCAAGGAGCCGTTGTCGAGGGTTGCCAATTTGACTTCAGCCAGGACCAGTTCAGCGCCGCCCCATGAGGCGGCATTGACGACCATGCCGGCAGGCTGCTCGGCGTCGGCACTGTGAAACACCTCCTGCCCAGGCTGCGCCGCCGCCGCGGACGCGAAGACAAAGGCGCGCCGCTTGACGCTGCCACGGTACTGACTGCGGGCGACGATTTCCTGGCCGGGGTAGCAACCCTTCTGAAAGTTCACGCCACCCACCAACTCGAAGTTGACCATCTGTGGCACGAACTGTTCTGTCGTGGCGGCC
>JANNGJ010000141.1:0-10593 GCA_031403815.1 Burkholderiales bacterium
ATGCGCAAGCTGCTGACGATCCTCAACGCGATGCTGCGCGACCAGAAACTGTGGGACGCAGAAAAGCATGTACACAGCCCAATTCCAGCTTGACTTTGAAGACAATTGCTAACCCCTGGCTCAAGCGGATCACCAACGGCATGCCACCAGCGCCCGGCCGGCGGTACGCGGTACATTTTCGCCAGCCGGGGCCTGGCGTCCTGCCGTCGTCGCCCGCTTAGCTCGAACGCTCGGCCTCAAACGCAACGACTACTTCCCTCTACAGGCCAAAGTCAGACCGAAGCCTTCCGCTTCTTCCGACACCACGCAACCGCAGTCTCCCAGGAAAGCGAATGAGCAGAACTCTTGTTCGGAACGGATTCATCATCGCCGGCGTCATGAACATCGCTGGGGTTCTACTGTTTTCGCGACTACTCACGAATACTGTCATCAACGAGGCCGATCCAGTCGTGATGTCAAACTTCGGTCTCGTGATGATTGCAGTGTGGGGCTTGGCCTACTTGGGCGCCGCCTCTGTCGGCGCAAGCGTCAAGTGGCTGGCCGCGGCGTTTGCAGTCGAAAAGTTAGTCTATGTTCTGGTCTGGGGCACGTGGCACTCGAAGAACAGTGTTGCAGCGCTTTTCGCAACGGATCTGTTTGCGGGCGTCTTCTACAGCATCTACGGGATGAATGACTTCTTGTTCATGCTGTTCTTTGCTTGGGTCTTTTTCTCCCAATCCCGGCCCAAAGAGCTCTGAGTTCGCGCTTCTTGGTGCCACTGCTTAGCGGCTTTCACAAGTTGAGACCTGTGCTCAACTTCGAGGAAGTGGGGTTGGATTTTGCGGCGGCCGCGTTGTACACGCTGATGGGTGTGCTTCAGGCGTTGTCTGCACCACCGCTTCCGGATCGCTACGCCATGAAACAAACTCCAGCCACAGGGCAAATGGTCTCGTTTCACGCGGCGCTGGAGAACTGGGCCGAAGGAATGGACTACTGTGCCGTTGCCGTTCCACCCGAGGTCACTCAAGCCTTGGGAACGAAAGGCCCGGTTCTTGTCATGGCACGCGTCAATGACTCCGAGCCTTTCCAGGTGAGTCTCTTTCCTGTCGGCGCCGGACAGCACTACATCCGCATCAAGGCAAAGGTTCGTCAGGAGACGAACACGAAGACAGGCGATCGCATTCGAGTACGTTTCACTGTCCTTGATCGTTCAGACGTAAAGCTACCTGAAGACCTGACGAGCGTGCTCCGAGCCGAAGGCATCGAGAAAGCCTTCGAGTCCTTGACGCCGGGCAAGCAGAATTTCATCATCCGAAGAATCAACGATGCAGTCAAACCCGAGACGCGCGAACGGAGAGTTCAGGAAGGCGTTGCCGCCGCCCACCAAAGAAGAGGGAAGTTGGTTGATCTTCTGTAAATCTGCCTCACCCAGTTCAACGCCACTGTTCGGTAGCACTCAGCCCGTGCGGCCGAACCCCTCCGCCGCGGGCGCCTTGTCTCGAAGCTTAGGCCGCGCAATCCTCCTGTCCGCCGTGTCCCCGTAGAGGAGCCCACATGCCAGACCTGAGCCCCGTTTTCACAGAGCTTCGCGAAGTCATGGCGCCCTACGCTGCCAAGCTCGCACCAACGCAAGATGACGATAAAGAGCTGTACGTCGACACACGGCACATTCAGAAGAACAAGAAGCCACTGTTCTTCGGCGCCGTTCTAGTCAAGAAGGCGTATGTCAGCTTTCATCTCATGCCGGTCTACCTGAAGCCCGAACTGCTGGCTACCGTGTCGCCTGAACTCAAGGCACGCATGCAAGGCAAATCCTGCTTCAACTTTGCTGCGCCTGAGCCCACACTGTTCAAGGAGCTTGCCGCGCTCACTAGGGCCGGCTATGCAAGCTACAAGGAGCAAGGCTTTGTTCAATAGCACATGCGAAGCGGAGCAGAGTGCGGTGGGCCACCTCCGATCCCGGATGAAAGCACGCCCATGAATGCACCTGTGACGCCGCCCGCCCCCGTGGCCCTGTGGCACCGCATCGTGCGCGAGCGTGACGCGGCCGGCCTGGCGCTGCTGTTGGCCGACGACGTGGTGTTTCACTCGCCGGTGGTGCACACGCCGCAATGCGGCAAGGCCATCGTTGCCCGGTACCTGGCGGCGGCGCTGCGCGTGTTTGGCGACGCCAGTTTTCGCTATGTGCGCGAGCTGCACAGCGCGCGCGACGCGGTGCTGGAGTTCGAGCTTGAGCTCGAAGGCATCCAGATCAACGGCGTGGACATGCTGCGCTGGGACGACAGCGGCCGCGTCGTCGAGTTCAAGGTCATGCTGCGGCCCTTGAAGGCGGTGAACCTGATCCATCAGAAAATGGCGGCCTTGCTGCAGGAGCGAAAGTCATGAGTGCCTATGTGATTGCCGACGTCGAGGTGCTCGACCTTGCCTTGTATGAAACCTACCGCCAGCAGGTGCCGGCGACGATTGCGGCCTTTGGCGGGCGCTACCTGGTGCGCGGCGGCGCGCTGACGGTGCTGGAGGGCCAGTGGTCTCCCAAGCGCTGCGTGATCCTGGAGTTCCCGAGCATGGCGCAGCTCAAGGCCTGGTACGACTCGCCGGCCTACGTGCCGCTGCGCGCCATCCGCGAGCGCAGCACCCGATCAAACCTGGTCATGGTCGAGGGGTTCGCGGCCCCTTGATCGCGGCTCGGGCTAACGCTCGGGCCACGGCGCCATCAGCGCCAGCCACAGCAGTTTCTCGAACTCGGGCGCAAAGCGCTCGATGATGGCTTCGGGGTCGGGGCACATCTTGGCATCGGTGATGAGCGCGAACTGCACGCCACCGGCGTATGACAGGATCGACACGCCCATGCCGATGTCGCCGGACTGCGGCACCCAGAACAGCACTTGCTTGACGGTGCGGCCACAGAACGCCAGCGGCTCACGCGGGCCGGGCACATTGGTCATCACGGCGGTGGCCTTCTTGGCAAACAGGCTGGTGATGGCAGCCTGCACGGGCTTGACCATCAAGCCCGACAGCGCCAGCACGCCAAAGGCCAGCAGCGGCTGGTAGCTGCCCTTGAGCTCGGCCATGCGCGCACGCACCGCCACCAGGCGCTCGATCGGGTTGCTGATGCCGATCGGCAGCACCAGCGGCACCAGACCGAACCGGTTGCCAAGTTTGTAGGCCTGGTCCAGCGGGCGCAGGTTGACGGGCACCATGGCGCGTATCTGCTGGCCCGCGGGGTCGTCGCCCTTGCTGCGCAGGTACTCACCAATCGCACCGGCCACGCACGACAGCACCACATCATTGATCGACGCCCCCAGCACCTTGCCGACGGCCTTGACTTCGTCCAGCGCCAAAGGCACGCCCCAGGCCACGCGCTTGCCCCGCGTGGCATGGCCCTTCAGGCGCGTTGGCGAGTCGTCGGGCATCAGCGCGAAGGCGGCTACGTCGTTGAAGATCTGCAGGCCCACGCGCGCGGCGTCGAGCGAGCCAGCGCCCGGATGCGCCAGCCGGTCGATGCCCATGCCGACACCCTGGCCGGTGACTGCAATGGCCTTGATCATCATGTCGGCCATGGGACGCAGCAGGGTGTCGGACAGCCAGTCGCTGGCGTCGTCGGGCGCCGCGCTGCGCGGCGGGCGAGCCGGCGGGGGCTTGCCGCCGTCGGCGATCGACAACGTCACCGACATCAGCGCGATGCCGTCACCGATGCAATGGTGAATGCGGCAGATCATGACGCTGCCCTGGCCGTCGAGGTCTTCGATCAGCTCGAACTGCCACAGCGGGTAGGCCGGGTCGAGCGGGGTGGCGGCCAGCGTTGCGACATGGCGCTTCAAGGCCTGCAAGGGGGCCTCGCCGGTCTGACGGTGCAGGGAGCCGCGCTTGACGTGGCGGCCGATCTCGAACGCCGTGTCGGTGACCCAGGACGCGCCGGCAGCGTCTTCAACCACCTTCTGGCGAAAGCGCGGGTAGGCCAGCAGGGTCTGCTCGACACGCTGCTGCAACTCGGCCAGCGTGAGCTGGGGCTCGAGCAGCCAGACGCCGATGATCATCATCAAGTTGGCGTCGGTATCCATGCGCAGCCACGCCGTGTCGACCCGTGACATGCGTTCGGACGCGGCTGGGTCAGTCATCGGGTTTCCTCGGCCTGGGTGCGGTGCAGGGAGCTCACGATGCTCGCTAAGATGCACCACGTCTACCCGAATCTACCCCGAAAGGACATCACCATGGCCGACCTCAAAGCCAGCTTCGACAAAGCCGTTGCCGACAGCAAGAAGCTGCCCGAGAAACCCGACAACACCACCCTGCTCCAGCTGTATGCGCTGTTCAAGCAGGCCGGCGGCGATGTTGACGGCAAGCGCCCGGGCTTCACTGACATGGTGGGCCGCGCCAAGTGGGACGCCTGGAACGCCATCAAGGGCAAGGACGCGAAGACGGCGATGCAGGAGTACGTCGACTTGATCGAGTCGCTGAAGTAGGCCTCGGCCGCCGAGCGGCGCCGACTACTTCTTCACAGCCTTCTTGGCTGCGGGCTTGGCACTCTTGGCGAGCAAGGCGTCGAGGTTCTTCAGGATCTCGGCCTCGATGGTCTTGGAGAAGGCACCGAGCAGGAAGCCGAGCTTGGCCTGCAAGTCGAAGTGGTCGGCGGCAACGATCAACTGGCCTTTCACGCCCGAGCGCGTGAACTCGACGGTGTCGCTGGTTTCGCCTTCGAGCACGGTGCAGCTCATGTCGAATTTCTTCTCGACGTCTTCGGCCCATTGCCAGGCGATCTTGCGCGCCTTGGCCAGGCCCAGGCTGTGTTCGCGGTGGATGTTGATGTCGGCCATGCGGGAGTCTCCGGATTCTTAGATGGCGCGCAGTGTGGCCTGCCGCTCAGCCTTCGGCAAGCCGGCCAGGCGAATGACGGCTGCGTAAAAACGCTTGAAGTCGCGCCCTTCGCGCTCGAACAGGCGCTCGAAGTGCGGCACCAGCTCGTTGTACGCGGCAAGCACGCCGAAAGAGGCATTGTTGGCGCGCGCAAACCAGGCGTCGTAGCCGTTGAAGCCGCCCCAGCGCTCGGCCTTGAGCTGGGCGTAGTCACTGCGCAGCTCAGTCATCAGACGGGCCTTGCCGGCACGCTTGTCGGCGTCGCTGGCGGCACTGCGGTACAAGGCGTCGAGCCGCTCACGGGTGCGGCCGGTCAGGGCGCGAAAGTCGGCGCGGCGCACGTCGAGGGCGGCGTACTCCTCGCGTGCCGCAGGGCCCGCCTGCTCGGCAAGCCAGCGCGCGCCGCCAATGCGCTCGACCGCGGTCGCAAAGGACTCGTTGAACATGGTGTCGTCGGCCGCGTAGGCGATCTGGTGCGACAACTCGTGAAAGACCAGGCGCGCCAGCTCGCCTTCGGGCCACTGCACAAAGGTGTTGAGCAGCGGGTCGCCGCCGAGCCACTCCAGCTTGCCCAGCGTCGAGTAGGCCGGCACGCCGTAAACCGAGGCCTCCAGGCCAGCCGCGCGCAGGGTCTCGGCCTCGGCGTCGGCCGCCGCGCGCTCGTAGTAGCCGCGGTAGCCAACGCAGCCGACGACGGGGAAGCACCAGGTTTGCAGGGCGAGCGAGAGTTCGGGCGCGGCCACCACGTTCCACACCGCCGCTGATCGGCCGAGATCGCTGTAGCGCCGATAGCTGCGGTTGTCGGGCAGGCCGAGTTCGCTGACCGCGAAATCGCGGATGCGGGTGGCAAGCAGCAAACGCTCGCGCAGGGCTGCGGGCGTGGACGTGTCGGCGGTGACATCGCTGATGGACCTCGCACGGTTCAGCAAGTCGAGGTGGCCGCCAACCGACTGCGCGTAGTAGCCCAGCGTCGAGCAACCCGTGGTCAGACAGGCCATCGCCACCAAGGCCGCAAGACTTGCCGTTGCGCAGAGTCCCGCCACAAGCAGCCAGTGCCTCACAAACCCGCGCCGCGCCGCACGTGCCCAAGCGCACGCCGCGGAACGGGCTTCGCCCGGCCGCTGGCGTGCCTTGCAGGCCGCATGGCCGCGAGACGCGGCCCAGCGGCCGGTCCAAACCGACGCAGGTCGGCGTGGAGCCGCGGGCCTCGGCCCCCGTGAGGGGGAGCGGCGCAGCCGCTTCGGGGGTGGGTCATGCCACTTCGACTTGCACCAGGCAGTCGTAGAAGGTGGGCGCGCGGCCAATGTCGGTCAGCGCCTGGCTGGTGACTTCGTTGACGTTGGTGCCGTCAGCACCCAGCTTGCGCCACCACACGCCCAGGCCGTTGACCACGCCGGGCCGGGCGCGCGCACTGACCTCGAGCTTGCAGCGGTACTCGCCGCGGTCGTTGAAGACGCGCACCATGCAGCTGCTGGCCAGGCCGCGCGCGGCGGCGTCGTCGGCATGCATTTCGAGCAGCGGTTCGCCCTCGATGGCGCGCAGGCTTTTGACGTTGACGAAGCTCGAGTTGAGGAAATGCCGTGCCGGCGGCGAAATCATGGCCAGTGGGTAGCGCTGCGCCAGCGCCGGTGACGACAACGCACTCTCGTGGTTGGGCACATGCTCGGGCACGCCCAGGCCGCCGCCGTCAGCCTGCGCCTTGCCGCTGGACGTGGCAAAGCCGCCGTGGGCAAAGGGCGCGTCGGGCAGCGGCAGGCTGGCCCAGCCGGTGGCACGCAGGTCCTCAAACGAGGTGCCCAGGGCGTCCCAGTCGAAGGTCTGGCGCGCCAAGGCTTCGTCGTCATCGGTGAAGCAGGGTTCGGTGAAGCCCATGCGCGCCGCCAGCTCACGAAAGATCTGGGTGTTGGGCTTGGCCTGGCCGAGTGGCGCGATCGCCGCCTCGTTGAACATCACATCGGTGTGGCCGTAGGTGGTGTGCACGTCCAGGTGTTCGAGCTGGGTGGTGGCCGGCAGCACGTAGTCGGCGTGGTCGGCGGTGTCGGTGAGGAAGTGTTCCAGCACCACGGTGAACAGGTCTTCGCGGGCGAAGCCGGCCACCACCTTCTTCGACTCGGGCGCCACCGCCACCGGGTTGCTGTTGTAGACGATCAGGGCCTCGATCTTCGGGCCGAACGCAGGCGAAGCCTCGCGCAGCAGGTCGTCGCCGATGGTGCTCATGTTGACGGTGCGCAGCGGCCCTGCAGCCTGCGGGCCGGCCAGCCCTGCCGGGCGCTCCAGCGCGGCGCGCCGGAAGGGCTTGAACCAGCCCGAGCTGGACAGCAGCAGCCCGCCCGCGCGGTGACGCCAAGCCCCCGTCAGGCAAGGCAGCAGGGCGATGAGGCGGGCCGCGCTGCCGCCGCCCTTGACGCGTTGCATGCCGTAGTTCAACCGAATCGCAGCCGGCTGGATGGTGCCCAGGTCGCGTGCCAGGCCACGAACCTCGTCGGCGCTGATGCCGCAGACCGAGGCGGCGCGCGCCGGCGGCCACTCGGCGATGCGCTGGCGCAAGGCATCGAAGCCGTCAACATGCTGCGCGATGTAGTCGTGGTCGAGCCAATCGTTCGCCAGCAACTCGTGCATCACGCCCAGCGCCAGGGCCCCATCGGTCCCCGGCAGCAGGGCGATGTGCTGATGGCACTTCTCGGCCGTCTCGGTGCGGCGCGGATCGATCGCAATCAGTTTGGCGCCGCGCCGCTTGGCCTCCTGGGCCAGGCTCCAGAAGTGCAGGTTGCTGGTGATGGAGTTGCTGCCCCAGATGACGATCAATTTGCTTTCGGCAAAGAAGCGGGTGTGCATGCCGACCTTGGTGCCATAGGTCGCGGCCACGGCCTCGCCACCGGCCATGGAGCAGATGGTGCGGTCGAGCAGCGAGGCGCCGAGCTTGTGAAAGAAGCGCGCCGCCATCGCCTCGCCCTGCAGCAGGCCCATGGTGCCGGCATAGCTGTAGGGCACGATGGCCTGCGGGTCGCGCGCGGCAATCGACTTCAGGCGTGCGGCGATGTCGCTCAGCGCTTCGTCCCAAGACACGCGAACGAACTCACCGCGGCCCTTGGGCCCGACACGCTTGAGCGGGTGTTGCAGGCGCTCGGCGTGGTAGGCGCGCTCGGCGTAGCGGCTGACCTTGGTGCACAACACGCCCTGGGTGTGGGCGTGCGCCGGATCGCCCTGGATGCGCACCACACGGCCGCCCTGCACGGTGACGCGCATGGCGCAGGTGTCGGGGCAGTCGTGCGGACAGGCCACGTGAACGGTGCGCGCGGCGCCCTCGGCGCCAACGTCGGCGCCACGCATCGATGTAACAGCGGTCGTCATGGATGAACTATTGCACACCCCCGGCGCGCACAACCACCGCCGGTGCTGGGCGCCAAGCCGGCTGCGCCGTAGGCTCGCGCCTGTCTCCCCAGCGGTGGCCCACCATGAAACGTCGTACAGCCCTGCACCACATTGCCCTTGGCGCCGCATCCGTCGCGGCGCCCGCGTTCGCGCAGTCGCGCGGCATCCTGATCGGCCAGTCGGCGGCCTTGACGGGTCCGGCGGCGCAACTCGGCATCCAGTTCCAGCATGGCGCCAAGCTAGCGTTTGACCGCGCCAACGCGCGCGGCGGCATCAACGGCCGCGCCATCGAGTGGCGCAGCATGGACGACGGCTACGAGCCAGCGCGCTGCGAAGCCAACACCCAGGCCTTGCTCGGCGAGGACGTGCTGGCCCTGTTTGGCTACGTTGGCACGCCCACCAGCCTGGTGGCCCTGCCCTTGGCGACCGCGTCACGCACGCCCTTCGTCGCGCCCTTCACAGGGGCGCAGGCGCTGCGCGAGCCCTTCAACCGCTACGCCTTCCACCTGCGTGCCTCTTACTTCGACGAGACGGCACGCATCGTCAACCAGGTGACCCAGGTCGGCATGAAGCGCGTGGCCGTGTTTCACCAGAACGACAGCTACGGCCAAGCCGGACTGGACGGTGTGACGCGGGCGCTCAAGGAGCAGCAACTCGAGGCCGTGGCCATGGGCACGGTGGAGCGCAACTCGACCGACGTGGCGGCGGCGCTGGCCAAGATCCTGCCAGGCAAGCCCGAGGCCATCGTGCAGATCAGCGCGTACAAAAGTTGTGCCGCCTTTGTGCGCGCTGCGCGCAAGGCGGGCTACACCGGACAGTTCTACAACGTCTCCTTCGTCGGCACCCAGGCCCTGGCCGACGAACTTGGCCCCGACGCCCGCGGGGTGGTGGTGAGCCAGGTGATGCCCTACCCGTTTGCGCCCTTGATGCCGCTGACCAACGAGTTCCTGACGGCCGCCAGCGCCGCCACCACCAAGGTGGTGCCGAACTACAGCAGCATCGAGGGCTACATCGCCGGCCGCGTGCTGCTCGAGGGCCTGCGCCGTGCCGGCCCGACCGTCACGCGCGAAAGCCTGATCGCCGGGCTGGAGACGATGCAGAACTTCGACCTTGGCGGCTTCGGCGTGGACTTCAGTCCGCGCAAGCGGGTTGGCTCGAGCTTCGTCGATCTGACCATCCTCGACGGCACCGGACGCGTGCGGCGCTAGGCCCTGCGCAGCCGCAGCACGCGGCGTAAACTGGCCCGCTTCGTCGCCCACGAGGCTTGCCATGCAGTTGATCGAATCCATCCTGGCCGATGCCGCCGCCATCACCATGCTGCGGCGCGACATTCATGCCCACCCGGAGCTGTGCTTCGAAGAGCAGCGCACCAGCGACGTGATCGCCAAGGCGCTGACCGATTGGGGCATCCCGGTGCACCGCGGCCTGGGCACCACCGGGGTGGTCGGCATCGTCCAAAACGGGACCTCGAAACGCGCCGTCGGCCTGCGCGCCGACATCGACGCCCTGCCGATGACAGAGCGCAACCAGTTCGCCCATGCCAGCAAGCACATCGGCAAGATGCACGCCTGCGGCCACGACGGCCACACCGCGATGCTGCTGGCCGCCGCCAAGCACCTGTCCCGCTACCGCAACTTCGACGGCACGGTGTACCTGGTGTTCCAGCCGGCCGAAGAGGGCGGTGGCGGTGCGCGCGAGATGATCAAGGAAGGCCTGTTCGAGAAGTTCCCGATGGAAGCCATCTTCGGCGCGCACAACTGGCCGGGCATGGCGGTCGGGCAGATCGGTGTGCGGTCGGGTGCGATCTTTGCCAGCTCCAACGAGTTCAAGATCACGGTTCGCGGCAAAGGCGCCCACGCCGCGCTGCCGCACATGGGGATCGACCCGGTGCCGGTGGCGTGTGCCATGGTGCAAGCGTTTCAGACCATCATCACGCGCAACAAGCGGCCGGTGGAAACGGCCGTGATCTCGGTCACCATGATCCATGCTGGCGAGGCCACCAACGTGATTGCGCAGAGCTGCGAGCTGCAAGGCACGGTGCGCACCTTCAGCAGCGAGGCCCTCGACCTGATCGAGCGCCGCATGCAGCAAGTGGCCGAGCACACTTGCCGCGCCTTCGAAGCTGAGTGCGATTTCGAGTTCGCACGCAACTACCCGCCACTGATCAACCACGTGGCCGAGACCGATTTCGTGCGCCGCGCGCTGGCCGATGTGATCGGTGCCGGCAATGTGCTCGAGTGCGAGCCGACGATGACGGCGGAGGACTTCAGCTACTTCCTGCAAGCCAAGCCGGGCTGCTACTTCTTGATCGGCAACGGCGACGGTGAGCACCGCACGCCCGGCTCCGCCATCCAGTCACTTGGGAACCTGGTGTACGAGGTCGAGGAC
>JANNGJ010000142.1:0-47498 GCA_031403815.1 Burkholderiales bacterium
ACGTCTGCGCCGACGGCGCCCCAGGCCAGCTCGGCCGGGTCCTTCAACGCCGTCAGGCGGATGCGCTTGCCGTTCACGATCAGGGTGCTGCCGTCGACCGCGATGCTGCCCTTGAAGCGGCCATGCACCGAGTCGTACTGCAGCATGTAGGCCAGGTAGTCAGGCTCGAGCAGGTCGTTGATGGCCACGACTTCAATGTCGCTGGCGAAGTTCTGCACGGCGGCACGAAACACCATGCGGCCAATGCGGCCGAAGCCGTTGATACCTACCTTGATCGTCATGTCGAGGACTCCAGTGTGGAAAGAAAGTGATCAGCGGTGCGCTGGCGGGACCGCTGCGGGTGAGGTCAGGGCTTGCAGCCGAGCTGGCCTTTGGATTTGTTCTCGAAGTAGCCCAGCGGCGCCGCACACTCGGGCTTGGCCGCCGGCAACGCGGTGCCGGCCTTGGCCGTGCAGCTGAAGGCGCCGGTCTTCTTGTTCACACTCTTGGCATCGAGCTTCCAGCCGTCGGGGCAACTCGGTCCCACGGACTTGGCGGGTGCGGCTGCGGTCATTGCGGGCGCCGATGCCGTGACCACCAACGAAGCAGTTTGGTTCTTGCCGACACATTTCAGGGTCGGCAGCGCCGTCTTCGGCTCGATCAACAGTTTGTATTCACCGGCCTTGGCGTAGGTGCGTGTGGTCACCAGGGGCACATCCTTCAGCTGGTTGATCTTGAAGTCTTGCGTCTGGCCATCGCCAAAGTGCACGCGCACGTTGCAGTTCGGGTTGTCGGCGTTGTCGAAAGTGCCCGTGATCTTGACGGGCTCGCCAACCTTGGCTGTCGCCGGCTCGAGCTTGATGCCCGACAGGGTCTGGGCGAGCGCCGCGCCGCACAGCAGCGATGAGACAACGAGGGCAACGATCTTGTTCATGGCAGGTCCTTGGTTTCGCATCGACAAGCTTTGTTCAACTGGCGAGCACCTTGCGCACCGTGTCTGCCACGTTCTGGGCCGTGAAGCCGAAGTGCTTGAACAAGGCCGGCGCCGGCGCGCTCTCACCATAGGTGTCGATGCCGACCACCGCGGCACAGCCGTACTTCCACCAGCCGTCCGTCACACCGGCCTCGACCGCAATGCGCGGCAACTTGGCGGGCAACACCTGCGTCTTGTAGGCCACGCTCTGGCGGTCGAACACCGTCGTGCTCGGCATCGAGACCACGCGCACGGCAATGCCGTGTTCCGCAGCCAGCAGTTGCTGGGCATGCAGCGCGAGTTGCACCTCGCTGCCGGTGGCGATGATCACCGCCTGCGCAGCCTTCTTCATGCCGACTTCGCCCGGCTCGGCCAACACATAGGCGCCCTGGCTGATGGCGTCCAGCGCCGCCTTGGGCAGGTAGGGCAGGTTTTGGCGCGACAGTAACAGGGCGCTCGGTCGCGCGCGGTTGCCCAGCGCCACCGCCCAGGCCGCGGTGGTCTCCACCGTGTCGGCCGGGCGCCAGACATCCAGGCCCGGAATCAGGCGCAGGCTGGCAGCGTGCTCGACGCTCTGGTGCGTGGGCCCGTCTTCGCCCAGGCCGATGCTGTCGTGCGTAAAGACATGGATCACGCGCAGCTTCATCAGCGCGGCCATGCGAATGGCGTTGCGGCTGTAGTCGGCGAAGGTCAGAAAGGTGCCGCCGTAGGGGATGTGGCCGCCATGCAGGGCCACGCCGTTCATGATCGCGGCCATGCCGAATTCGCGCACGCCGTAGTTGATGTGGCGACCGCCATTGGGCTCGCCAGAGGCACCAAAGCGCAAGGCCGTTGCGCTCGTCGTGTTGGTCAGGTTCGAGCCCGTCAGGTCGGCTGAGCCGCCCAGCATCTCGGGCAGGGCTTGGGTGAAAGCCTCGAGGGCGAGTTGGCTGGCCTTGCGCGAAGCCACGGTTGCGGCCTGGGTGTGTGCGGCGAGCATCGCGTCCACAACGGTCTGGGCAAAGCCTTTGGGCAAGTCGCCGCGCGTGCGCCGCACGAACTCGGCCGCTAGGTCTGGAAACGCGGCCTTGTAGGCGGCCAGCGTTGCGTCCCACATGGCCTCGGCCTCGGCGCCACAGTCCTTGGCGTCCCAGGCGTTGTAGGCCGCTTCGGGGATCACGAAGGGCTCATGGGTCCAGCCGAGCGCGGCGCGGGTGAGCTTGATTTCGTCGGCACCCAGGGCCTCGCCATGCGCCTTGGCGGTGCCAGCGCGGTTGGGCGAACCACGGCCGATGCTGGTGCGGGCGACGATCAAGGTCGGCTTGTCGCTGCTGCGCTTGGCTTTGGCGATGGCGGCATCGACGGCGGCCACATCGTGGCCATTCACATCGCGGATCACGTGCCAGCCGTAGGCCTCGAAACGCTTGGCGCTGTCGTCAACGAACCAGGGCTCGACGCGGCCGTCGATGGAGATGCCGTTGTGGTCGTAGACCGCGATCAGCTTGTTCAGCTTCCAGGCCGCGGCCAGCGCCGAGGCCTCGTGGCTGATGCCTTCCATCAGGCAGCCGTCGCCGAGAAAGACATAGGTGTGGTGATCGACCAAGGCGTGGCCCGGCCGGTTGAATTCCTGTGCCAGCAGTTTCTCGGCCAAGGCCATGCCCACGGCATTGGCAATGCCCTGCCCGAGCGGGCCGGTGGTGGTTTCCACGCCGGGTGTGACGCCGACTTCGGGGTGTGACGCCGACTTCGGGGTGCCCCGGCGTCTTGCTGTGCAGCTGGCGAAAGTTGCGCAGCTCGCTCATCGGCAGGTCATAGCCCGTCAAGTGCAGCAAGGCGTAAAGCAGCATCGACCCGTGGCCGTTGGAGAGCACGAAGCGATCACGCCCCGGCCAGTGCGGGTGCGCCGGGTTGTGGCGCAGGTGGCGGCCCCACAGCGCCACGGCGATCTCGGCCATGCCCATCGGCGCGCCGGGGTGGCCGGAGTTGGCTTGCTGCACGGCGTCCATGGCCAAGGCCCGGATGGCGTTGGCCATCAGCGCTTCGCGGCTGGCACTGGTGACGGGCGCCGGGGCAGCGGTGTCGGGAACGCGTTGGGTGTCGAGGCTGGACATGCGGGCGGGCTCGGTGAGAGCGGCTGGAAGAGGACGGCAGAGGCGCGATTTTAGGGGCCGGCCCTCGCGTGACGGGCGAACTTTCAACGCCGCCTGCCGCGAGCCCCTGTCAAGCCCGTGCCACGCCTACACTGCGCGCCGATGCCCATGGTCCAGCCGCCTGCCCTGATCCTCGCCGCCGGCCGCGGTGAGCGCATGCGGCCGCTGACCGATGCCTGCCCCAAGCCGCTGTTGATGGTGCGCGGCAAGGCCTTGATCGAGTGGCACCTAGAGGCCCTCGCCGCCGCGGGCGTGACCCAGGTGGTCATCAACACGGCCTGGCTCGAGGACCAGTTCCCAGCGGCGCTCGGCGATGGTGCGCGCTGGGGCCTGACGATCCACTACTCCACCGAAGGCCACGACCACGGTGGTGCCCTGGAAACCGCCGGCGGCATCGCCAAGGCCCTGCCCCGGTTGACCGGCTGCGACAGCGACAGCTTCTGGGTCGTGTCGGGCGATGTCTTCCTGCCCGGCTTCGCCTTCGCTGCCGCCGACGCCGCCGACTTCGTCGCAAGTGGCGAATTGGCGCGCCTGTGGTTGGTGGCCAATGCGCCGCACCACCCGCAAGGCGACTTCGGCATCGACACTGCCACCGGCCTGGCCAGCGCCGCAGCACCGCGCCGCACCTGGGCCAGCGTCGGCCTGTTCCGCGCCGAGATGTTTGCCGGCATTGCCCCTGGAACGCGCTTGTCCTTGCGGCCCTTGCTCGACGCCGCGCTGGGCACCGCCCGCCTAGGAGCCCGGCGCTGGGACGGGGCCTGGACAGACGTCGGCACCGCAGAGCGGCTCGCGGCATTGAATGCCGGGCACGCTGGCGACAGTCACGCCGTGGGCCTTTCAATGCGTCAACTCACCACGCCGCGCCTGCGCCTGGAGCCGCAACTCGCCAGCCACGCCACCGCGATGTTCGAGGTGCTCAGCGACCCTGCGATCTATGCCCACGAGAACGCGCCGCCGGCCTCGCCCGAGTGGCTGCAAGAGCGCTACCGCAAGCTGGAGATGCGGCAATCGGCCGACGGCAGCGAGCAGTGGCTGAACTGGATTCTGCGTGCGCTCGACGGCAGTTTGCTGGGCTGCGTGCAGGCAACGGTCGAGGCCGACGGCCAGGCCTTTGTCGCGTATGAGCTGGCCAGCGCGCACTGGGGCCAAGGCCTTGCGGCCGAGGCCGTTGCGGCGATGGTCGAAGAGTTGCATGAGCGCTACCGTGTGCACACGCTGCTGGCCGTGTTCAAGCGCAGCAACCTGCGCTCGCGGCGGCTGCTGGAGCGGCTCGGCTTTGGCGTCGCGCCAGCCGACGACCCGCGCCGCGCAACGCTCGAAGGCGATGAAGACCTGATGCTGCAGATCGCGGCGCGCTCACAGCCCCCCCGATGAAGACGCTGACCTTCTGGTTCGACCCCATCTCCCCCTTCGCCTACCTGGCATTCGAGCAATTGCCGCAGGCGCTTGAAGGCTGCAGCTACGTGGTGGACTACCAACCCGTGCTGTTCGCCGGCCTGCTCGCGCACTGGGGCCAGAAGGGGCCGGCCGAGATCGAGCCCAAGCGGGCCTGGACCTTTCGCCATGTCGCGTGGTTGGCGCACCAGCAAGGCACGCCGCTGGACGCGCCCGCCGTTCACCCGTTCAATCCGCTGGCGCTGCTGCGGCTGACCCTTGCCTGCGGCCCGAATCGGCGCGTCGTCGAGGCCGTGATGCGGCATGTCTGGGTCGGCGGCGGGAATGCCATCGATGCTGACCGGCTCGCGGCCCTGAAACAGACCTTGGCGCCCGCGCAGGACCCCAACGCAGTCGAGGTCAAAACCGCGTTGCGCGCCGCGACCGACGGTGCAATTTCGCAGGGCATCTTCGGTGTGCCCACCTTCGCGCTCGACGGTCGCTTGTTCTGGGGCATCGACGCATTGCCGATGCTTCGCGCGGCCTTGCTCGGTGACGCCTGGTTCGATGGCCCCGCCTGGGCCCAGGCGGGGCAGCCGCGCCCCGGCGTGAAACGCTGAGGTGCTCACGACGGCTCATACGGATTCGCGTTCGATCACACAAGTCACCGCTCGGGCCGAGCCTGTATTCCCGATCATCCTGAGCTTGTCGAAGGAAGCCCTTCCTTCGACAAGCTCAGGATGATCGGAAACTCAAGCTCAGGGCGAGCGGTGCTTTCTCTACGTTCGATCGCACATCAGTATCAGCCGCCCGCGCGGCGCTGGAGGATCTCGAACGCCGGCAGGGTCTTGCCTTCGAGCACCTCGAGAAAAGCGCCGCCGCCAGTGGAGATGTAGCCGATGTCTTTCTCGATGCCGCACTTGGCGATCGCGGCCAGCGTGTCGCCGCCGCCGGCAATGCTGAAGGCGGGGCTGGCGGCGATGGCGCGGGCGATGGTTTCGGTGCCATGGGCAAAGGCGTCGAACTCGAACACGCCGACGGGCCCGTTCCAGACGATGGTGCCTGCGGCCTTTAACTGACCGGCCAACAGCGCAGCCGTCTGCGGTCCGATATCCAGGATCAGGTCATCTGCAGCGACATCCGCCACCGCCTTGACGGTGGCGGGCGCATCGGCGGAAAAGGTCTTGGCGGTGACCACGTCGGTCGGGATCGGCACCGCCGCGCCGCGCGCCTTCATGGCCTCGATCACGGCCTTGGCGTCGCCCACCAGGTCGGCCTCGGCCAGACTCTTGCCGATCGGCAAACCTGCTGCGAGCAAGAAGGTGTTGGCGATGCCGCCGCCGACGATGAGGCCATCGACCTTGCTCGCCAGGCTCTTGAGGATGGTGAGTTTGGTGCTGACCTTGGAGCCGGCCACGATGGCCACCAAGGGGCGTTTGGGCTGCGCCAGCGCCTGGGTGACGGCATCAATCTCGGCCGCCAGCAGCGGCCCGGCGCAGGCAAGCTTGGCGAACTGGGCAATGCCGTAGGTGCTGGCTTCAGCGCGGTGCGCGGTACCGAAGGCGTCGTGCACGAAGATGTCGCACAAGGCCGCCATCTTCTTGGCCAGCGCCTCGTCGTTCTTCTTCTCGCCCTTGTTGACGCGGCAGTTCTCGAGCAGCACGACCTGGCCCGGTTCGACAAGCACGCCGTCGACCCAGTTCGAGCGCAAGGGCACATCGCGGCCGAGCAACTCGCCCAGGCGCGCAGCCACCGGCGCGAGCGAGTCCTCGGGCTTGAAAGCGCCTTCGGTGGGCCGGCCGAGGTGGGAGGTCACCATCACCGCCGCACCGGCCTCAAGGGCCATGCGGATGCAGGGCACCGAGGCACGGATGCGTGTGTCTTCGGTGATGTGCCCGGCGTCATCCTGCGGCACGTTGAGGTCGGCGCGGATGAAGACGCGCTGGCCTTTGACGCGGCCCTGGGCGATAAGGTCGGTGAAGCGAAGGACATTCATGGCTGCAATTCTAGGATTTACCAGCCCAAGCCGAGCCGGAGCAGGAGCAGCACCGCTGTGCCGCTGACGATGGTGCCCAGGATGCCGCGGCGCCAGAAGTAGTAGGCGCTGGCCACCGCGACGGCGGGCAAGCGTGCGTCTTGCCAGGTGTGAATGAGCTGGCCTTGTGTCAGCACCACCTCGGGCGCCACCACCGCCATCAGGGCCGCGAGGGGCGCGTAGCGCAGGCCCTGTTGCAGCCAGTTGGGCAAGGGCAGGTCGCGCTCGGGCAGCAGAAAGAAGGCCCGCGTCACCAGCGTCAGCAGGGCCAGGCCGATGACCGTGATACTGATCTCGGTCGGCGTCATGTCAAGTCGTCCTCGGGCAGGACACGGCGTGGTGTCGTGTGGTCCATCAACAGGCCGATGGCCACCGCCGCCGCGATCGCCACCACGATGTTCAGCTTCAGGGGCAGCGCGTAGGCGGCGACCGCAGCGCAGGCGGCCACGCCAGCAGCGACCAAGGTCGCCCGGTCGGTCACCTGGGAGTACATCAGGCCGAGCAAGGCCAGCGTGCCGGCGAAGCCCAGACCCCAGGCCGTCGGGATGCGGTCGGCCAGCAGGATGCCGGCGATGGATGGCACTTGCCATGCTGTCCAGTTGGTCACCACGCCGCCCCAGAAGTAAGGCACCTGCTCCGGCGCAGGCCGGGGCTCGGGGAAGCGCCGCATGAAGATCACGTAGTTGAGGTCGGCGGTGAAGTAGCCCATGCGCAGGCGCTGCCAAAGCGGCAGGTGGGCCAGGTAGGGCCGCCAGCCGGCACTGAAGATGATGAAGCGCAGGTTGACGCACAGGGCCGTCGCCCACACGACCCAGATCGGTGCGCCCCCGGCAATCAGCGGCAGGGCGGCGAGCTGGGCGCTGCCGGCGAAGACCAGCAGCGACATCAGCAAGGCCAGCGGCAGTGGCAGGCCGCTCTTGGTCATGGCCACGCCGGTCACGAGGCCCCACGCGGCGATGCCCAGGGCCACGCCGCTCATCTCGCGCGCGCCGCGCGCAAATTCAGGATGGCGCCACAGGGGCTGTGGCGCCGCGTCGGAAGACTTCATGTGCGGGATTGTCCCGCGCCCTCTCACTCCGCCAGAACGAAGCTCACCTTCATCGTCACCTTGTAGCCGGCGATCTTGCCTTTCTCGACCGCACTGCCTGGTCCTTGATCCAGACGCCCTTGACGGTTTTGAGCGTGTTGCAGGCGCATGCACCGCAATCGCCGGTTACGTTCGCTGACGGATCGAGCCACTGCCGGCGACGCTGGCCTTGGTGAGCGAGGCCTCGATCTTGAGATCGCCCGAGCCGGCTGCAGAGATGGCAGTCAGCCGCACCACGTCGACCGTGACGGCGCGCGGGCCTTGCTGCGCATCCACTCGTCAGGCTTCCACTGGAAGCGCAGCGTGCGCTGTTCGCCGCTGCCTTCGACCACCGTGCTCAGCAGCAGCGGCAGCAGCGTGGCGTCGGCGCTCACCTGCACCGCTTCGCGGGCGCCCTGTCTGACCACGAGGTCGATGCCGCCGCGCACCGAGATGGCGCTGAAGCCACTCAGCTCACGGGTCTCGCTGGCCGGCTGGCCCGAGCCAGTGGCGGCCTGTGCCCCCGTGAGGGCGACCAGCAGGGCGGTGGCAATGAAAGGTCGGCGGGCGAGCAGGGTCATGGCAGGATCCTCGGCGAGGGTGGCATCGAAGGCCCGACGATGCCGCGCCACGGCTGCACCGGCATGCTGCGTGCGCCAGTCTGCCGCCCCGCCCGACGAGACGCCTCAGCCGTCCTGCTTCTTGGTCTTGGCAGACTTCTTGGCGCTGCCCTCTTCTCGCGTGGGCTCGACGGTTTTCTTGGCCGGGCTGTCGCTGGCTGGCTTGTCGGCCTTCTCGGCGGCGTCGGTCACGACGGCGCCTTGCGGCGGCACAGGCTCGATCTTGTTCTCGCGCATGTAGTCGTTCATCTCACGCCAGCCGCCAAACAACGCGGCCTTGTCGGCGCGCTTGTTGAGTCCAAAGCAGTCCTCGATGGCGCGCCCGGCATGCCGGCAGGCGCCGCCGATGGCCTTGCCCTCGGCCTCCTTGCGCGCTGCCACAGCCTCGGCAGACTCGCCGCCCGACAAGGGGCAGCCGGCCAGCAGGACGAGTGGCGCGAGCATGGCGGCGAGACGGATCGAGCGGGGCATGGCAACGCAATGAAGGGGCTGTGCTGGCCATATCGGCAGCCTTGGCGCCGGACTTGAGCGTCCGTGGCAAACCCAGGCCAGACGCGCCACGTCGCCCCGGTCAGCGCGATGCCAGGAAGGCTTCAATGCCCACGCGCCGACCGCCAGGGCGCTGCAATTCGAGCAAGGCCAGCGCGTGGCCGTCGCCACAGGACACGCGCAGGCCCGCGGCGCTGCGTTCAAGCGTGCCCGGAGCGGCAGCGAAGCCGTCGCCGACCCGCGCACGCCAGAGCTTGACCGACTGACCGTCGAGTTCGAAGTGACAGCCCGGCTGGGGGTCAAATGCGCGCACGCGGCGCTCGATCTCGGCCGCCGGCCGCGCCCAGTCGATGACGGCCTCGGACTTGGCCAGCTTGTGGGCATAGCTCACACCCTCGGCGGGCTGTGCCAAAGCTTGCAGCGCACCCATCTCGGCGTCGGCCAGGGCGGCCACGATCAGGCGCGCGCCCTGGTCCGCCAGCCGCGCCTGCAGGCTGGCGCCGCTGTCGTCAGGGCAGATCGTCTCGCGGCCGACGAGCAACATGTCGCCGGTGTCGAGACCAGCATCCATCTGCATGATGGTGATGCCCGTGACGGCATCACCGGCTTCGATGGCACGCTGAATCGGCGCGGCACCGCGCCAGCGCGGCAGCAACGAAGCATGGATGTTCAGGCAACCCAGGCGCGGCAACTCAAGCAGCCACGGCGGCAGGATCAGGCCGTAGGCGGCCACAACCAGCACGTCTGGCACAGCCGCTTGCAGGACCTGGCGGGCGGCCTGGGCATCGGCGGCGTAGCGGCCATCAAGCTTGAGGCCCTGCGGCTGCAACACGGCCAGCCCGTGGCTCTGAGCGAACTGTTTGACGACCGACGCTTGCAGCTTCAAGCCGCGGCCGGCGGGTCGGTCTGGCTGCGTCAGCACCACTGGCACGGTGTAACCGGCCGCGCAGATGGCCGCGAGCGCGGTGGCGGCGAAGGCCGGTGTGCCGGCAAAGCCTACCCGCATGCAGGCGCTCACGCGCGCGGCGCTTCGTCGCGCGTCTTCTTCAGCATCTTGGTCTTGATGCGATCACGCTTGAGCAGGCTCAGGTACTCCACAAAAACCTTGCCCACCAGATGGTCCATCTCATGCTGGACGCACACCGACTCGAGCCCCTCGGCGTCGAACTCGTAGTGGTGGCCATCGCGGCCGAGCGCGCTCACGCTGACCCGCGCATGACGGGGCACCTTGTCATACACCGCAGGCACCGACAGGCAGCCTTCGTCGCCCAGCACCATCTCGTCGCTGCGCGCGATCAAGGCCGGGTTGATCAGAACACGTGGCCGGTCGCGGGTCTCCGAGGTGTCGATCACGATCACGCACTCGTGCACATCGACCTGGGTCGCGGCCAGGCCGACGCCGTCGGCCTCGTACATCGTCGCCAGCATGTCGTCGACGAGTTGGCGGATGCGAGCGTCCACCGCCGTGACCGGCTTGGCCACCGTGTGCAGACGTGGGTCGGGGTAGCGCAGGATGGGCAACAGGCTCATGGTTCGTGAAATAGTGCGCACGCGACGCAGCGCAAGGTGGGCGGGTCGCAAGCCCGGCAACGGGGTTCGTGAAAGGTGCCACGCCGAGTCAGTGCACGGGGCAGTTTCATTGCGATATCAAGGGTTTAGAGGCAGAATCTGCCAAACTGTATGAGCATTTTCGCTGGCCCTTCCGAGTCCCGCCAACGGGACGGCTCAAAGACCACGAAGGCCTGACAACGGCACCATTTTCGCATCGCTGCCGACGTTGGCAGCGGCCCGGGGAGACTCAGTTCATGATCCGAAGCCACGCCATCCGCATTGCCACCTCCGCTTTCAGCAGCAGCCTGCTGCTGGCTGTTTGCGGTGCCCATGCGGCCACCTACCCGGTCACGCCGCAGCAGCGCAGCGCCGCGCAGCAAGTGGCGCAAGCCGGCGTGCCGCTGTCGGAACTGGCGCCCAACGCACCCGATTCGCACACGGTCAAGCGCGGCGACACGCTGTGGGACATCTCCAAGCTCTTCCTCAAGACACCCTGGCGCTGGCCGGAGCTGTGGGGCATGAACCTCGAACAGATCCGCAATCCGCACTTGATCTACCCGGGGCAGGTGCTGGTGCTCGACAAGTCGGGTGGACGCGCGCGTTTGCGTCTGGCCCAGGACGGCCCCGACGGTACGGTCAAGTTGAGCCCGCGCGTGCGCAGTGAAAGCCTGGGCGATGGCGGCGTGCCTGCCGTGCCGATGCACTTGATTGCGCCCTTCATGAACGAAGGCGTGGTGTTCACTGCCAATGAACTCGAGCGCGCGCCGCGGGTCGTGGCGGCACCCGATGATCGCGTCATGATCGGCCGCGGTGACAAGGCCTATGTGCTGGGCGAAATTGGCGGCCTGCGCGATTGGCGCGTTTTCCGCCAAGCCACACCACTGCGCGACCCGACCACGAAAGAGATCCTCGGCTACGAGGCGCGCTTCCTCGGCACTGCGAGCTATCTGCGTGAGGGCGGCAGCGCGGCTTCGGTGGGTGGCAAACCCGGCTTGGCCATCCCGGCAACCTTCGAGATGGTGAGCGTCAAGGAAGAAGTCGGCGTCGGCGACCGCCTGGCACCGGTGCCACCGAGAGACTTCAGCAACTTCGTGCCCCATGCCCCGAGCAAGCCTGTCAGTGGGCAGATTGTTTCCGTCTACGGCGAAGGCTTGATCGCAGGCCAGAACCAGGTGGTTGCCATCAACCGGGGCGCAGCCGACGGCATGGAGCGTGGTCACGTACTGGCCGTTCTGCGCGACGGACCGCAGGTCACAGATCGCACCTCGGCCGTACCGACCCAGATCAAGCTGCCCGACGAGCGCCACGGCTTACTGTTCGTGTTCCGCGTCTTCGACCGGGTGTCCTATGGCCTGGTGCTCCAGGTGCAGCAGCCGGTGTCTGCCGGCGACCGCTTCACGCAACCCTGACCTGCCGCGGGTCGGCGCAGCGCGGACCCGCCCCAGGCGCCTGCGATGGCCCGGCCGGATGACCTGGACGCTTGGCTGCAACTGCTGCTGACGCCGGGCATCGGCCGCGACAAAGCGCGCAAGTTGCTCGCAGCTTGCGGCTCGCCCCAGGCTGTGCTTGACGCGAAACCGGCCAGCCTGCGCCAACTTGCCGGCCCCAGTGCCACAGACCTGTTCAAGACGGCGCCGGAGGCGCACGCCAATCTGCTGGCCCGCACGGTGGCCTGGCTGGATGCCGATCCGGCGCGCCATGTATTGACCCTGGGCGACACCGACTACCCTGCGCTGCTGCTGCAAACCGCCGACCCGCCACTGCTGCTGTACGCGCATGGCAGGCTGGATTTGTTGAATGCACCGGCGATGGCCATCGTCGGCAGCCGCAACGCCAGTGCCCAGGGCCTGGACAACGCCCGCGCCTTCGCCCAGCATCTGAGCCAGGCTGGCCTGACGATTATTTCCGGCATGGCCCTGGGAATCGATGGCGCCGCGCACGAAGGTGGTTTGGCGGGCCGCGGCGGCACCATTGCGGTGGTCGGCACGGGGCTGGACATCATCTACCCAGCGCGCCACCGCGCGCTGGCGCACCGCATCGCTCAGCAGGGCCTGCTGCTGTCGGAGTTTGTCCTCGGCACGCCGCCACTGCAGGAGAACTTCCCGCAGCGCAATCGCCTGATCGCCGGAATGGCACGCGGCACCTTGGTGGTGGAGGCCGCCTTGGCCTCGGGCTCGCTGATCACGGCGCGCCAGGCCCTGGAAGCCGGTCGCGATGTGTTCGCCATCCCCGGCTCGATCCACGCGCCACAGTCGCGCGGCTGCCACGCCCTGATCAAGCAGGGCGCCAAACTGGTCGACTCGGCCGACGACATTCTGGGCGAGTTGAACTGGGGGCCACCGGTTGCTTTGCCTGGCACGCCGTCGCCCGACGAGCCGGACCGCGACCACGCCCTGCTCGCAGCCTTGGGGCAAGACCCTGTGACGATGGACGCGCTGCTGGCCCGCACAGGCGACAGCGCCGCAGCGCTCAGCGGCCGCTTGCTCGCGCTTGAACTCGACGGCCGCGTGGCCCGGTTGCCCGGAGGGCTTTACCAGCGACGCAGCCCGGCCTGAGTCCGTGCGTGCGGGTCATCGGGAGGCCCTGCGGTATAGTAATTTCATGTTCGATGTGCTGGTGTATTTGTACGAAAACTACTGGCGACCGGATGCGTGCCCGGACCATGCACAGCTCACGCGCAAGCTTTCGGCGGTCGGCTTCGAGAGCGACGAGATCCAGGACGCTCTGAGCTGGCTGGATGGCTTGTCCAGTACCGCCGAGGCCTATGGCGGCGAGCAAAGTGCCGACGCCATGCGTGTGTACACGCCCGCCGAGCAGGAGTTGCTTGGCGAAGAGTCAATAGGCTTCGTCAGCTTTCTCGAATCCGCCGGGGTCCTGCCGCCGCCGATGCGCGAGATGGTGATCGACCGCGCGAGTGCGATCGGCGCCAATCCGATCGAGCTCGACGATCTCAAGGTCATCGTTCTGATGGTCTTCTGGAGCCTGGGCGAAGAGCCCGACGCGCTGATCCTCGACGAGCTGTTTGTCGCGCCCGAAGACCGGCTGATTCACTGACGGATAGCGGGCAGCAAGTGCCCACAGAAGAAGGGCCGAAGGCCCGCTTCTCAATTCAAAAGTCTCGCAGGATCGTTGTCGAGCTTGGCCAGCGCGGTGCGCGTGGCCCTCACGGTCAACGCCTCGTCTTGCGCCGGCAGCAGCAAGCCCGCCTGCAGGAAAGAGGCCAGGCGATGCTGTTCAAACAACAGGCAGCGGCCACTGGCGGTGACGAACAGCGACAGGTGCCGACGCATACCCTGCCAAGCTAACTGCACACCTTCGTTGCGGTTGTTGTACTCAAGCATGTACCAGCTACCGACCTGCAGTTCGCGCGCCCAGGACAACATCGCGGGCGTTGGCATCGAACCGCCCTCGCCCACGACTTCGAGATCGCCGCTGTCGTCGCCGGAGATGTCGAGCATCAAGGTCTGGTCGAGCTGCACATCGTTCGCATCGGGCAGCAGCTCTTCGAGCGCCTCCAGGCGCTCGCGCAACTCTTCGAAGCGCTCGGGTGGAATCGCCGCGGCCTTGGCACTGAAGGCAGCCGCCAGCGAGTCATTCAAGGAACGCACATGTTCGTCGCGCTTGGACGCCGCCACGCCAGCCGACTCCATGCCCTCACGCAACTGCTTGAGCAGCGGTGGCAGGCGACGGATCACGTCGGCGCGCTCCTCGCGCGAGACCTTGGCGCCGGCCGACCAGATCAGGTCCGTGGCGGCCTTGCGCATGGCCTTGGTCTTGTCGGACTGCGCGCCATGACGCACCGCCGCCAAGGCCAGCACGTCGGCCCAGACCTGGAACAGGAACTGGCGCACGCCCTCCTGCACCGGGACTTCATTGAGCATCTTGCGCAGCTCGATGGTGTACTGGATCGCCAGAGTCTCGCGCTGCTCGACCTGCTGGGCCAGTGACACGCCGCGCTTGGTGGCCGCGTTCTCGCTCTTGAAGTAGTGCTCAAGGAAGCGCTCGAACTCGGTGAGCACGGTCTGGAACACGCGCCGGCCGGTGTCGGGGTAGGCCTCGACGACCTGCACCACGCGCTTGATCTCGCCTTCGAGCGCGTCGCCGACGGCACTGGCCGAGGCATCAAAGCCCATCACGCAGGCGCCCATGCGGTCGATCAGACGCCGTGCAGGGTGGTCGATGGTGGCAAAAAAGTCGGGCTCGCCCACCGCCACTCGCAGCACCGGCATCTGCAAGCGCGCGAACCAGACGCGCACGGCCGACGGGATGCGCTCCTCCGTCAGGATGCTCTGGAACAGCAAGGCCACGATCTCGATCGTGGCCCGCTCCACCGGCGTTTCCGCCGCCCGCTTGAGCGCCTGCTTGCGCAGGTTCAACTCTTCGAGCAGTTGCGGCGATACCGTGGCCGTGGCCGAGCCAGCCTCATTGCGGTCGATCCGCCGCTGCACGCCTTGCTGCGCCTGGCCGATCGCGGCGGCCAGTGCCGGCGAGACCGTGCGCTGGTGGCCCGCGCGTGCGGTGTCGGCAAATGCCGGCACTTGGCGCTCGATCATGCGGTTCAGGCGCGTCATGACCGCGATTGCGTTGTCGCCGCCGGGGCCGTGGACATCGCTGCCGGCGCCCGCGCCGCCCGAGCGCGTCATCAAGCGCGTTTCGTCGTTGACCAGGCCTGCGTAGCCGGTGGTCGCGCCGCCGCGAGAGCGCCGGATCAGCGGCCGTAAATCGATGTCGGGGAGCACGCGTTGTGCAACCAGCCAACTGTTGACTTCGTGATACGCCTCTTGCACGAGCAGGCCGAACTCTTCGTGCAGCACGGGCTGCAAGTCGCGCAGGCCCTTGTCCTCGAGGCCGGCATCAACCCAGGACTGCGTCACGATGCGCGCCAGCACGTGGGTGCGCAGCAAGTCGTGGGGGTCGAGCTCGTCGCGCATCTCGAGCAGCGCCACCCGGGTGCGCAAGTCGTTGAACTCCGACCCGGCACGGTCCATGATGGCCAGGGCCAGGCGCGAGGTCAGGATCTCCCGGTCCATGGTCTCGTCGTCGACCAGGGACAGCTTCTTCGTCGGGCCGCCGAAGTCGCTACTGCGTGCAACTGGCACGCCCTGACGCAAGGCCTCCTGCATGGCCGCGACGATGCCCTGATGCCAGGCCACGCCGTGCGCCTTGAGCGCGACGGCCGCATCCCGCAGCCGGCCGACAATGCCGGGATCGGCCGCAGCCGTGGTGGCGCGCTCGGAAGCCACAGCCCAGACCACGACTGACGTGACCAGCTGAGGCAGCCCTTTGACGAGCTCTTCCGTATACAGGCGGCGCGCTTGTTGGGCCAGGCTGGCTTGATCGCCGACAGTCGCCATAGGGGATCGGTAGAGCCTTTGTTCCTGGGGTCTGTTAACTCTACACCACCACCCGCGCGCTCAGACCACGGCGCCTGCGTTGGGGTCGTTCGGGTCGCCGTCCTTTGCGGACAGTTTCACGAGGTCCTCGCGCTTGACGCCGAGCCACATCACGATGGCCGCGGCGACGAACACCGAGGAGTAGATGCCGAACAAGATGCCGATGGTCAAGGCCAAGGCAAAGTAGTGCAAGGTCGGGCCGCCGAAGATCAACATCGACACCACCATCATCAGCGTGCTGCCATGGGTGATGACGGTGCGGCTGATGGTGCTGGTGATGGCGTGGTCGATGACTTCACGGGTGTTCATTTTTCTGAACTTGCGAAAGGCCTCGCGCACCCGGTCGAAGATCACCACCGACTCGTTGACGGAGTAACCCAGCACGGCCAGCACGGCGGCCAGCACGGCCAGCGAGAACTCCCACTGGAAGTAAGCGAAGAAGCCCAGGATGATGACCACATCGTGCAGGTTGGCGACGATGCCCGCAACCGAGAACTTCCACTCGAAGCGGAAGGCCAGATACAGCATGATGCCCACGACCGTGACGCCCAGGGCCTTGATGCCGTCCCAGGTCAGCTCTTCACCGACCGAGGGGCCGACGAACTCGGTGCGCGACAGCTTCAGCGGCTCGCTGCCGCCCGCCGCGCTGCACGAGGGCCGGCTGACCTGCTCACCTTGCGGCGTGGTGTATTGCTTGGTCGCCACCGTGCCCGACTCGGCCTTGCACAGGGCGTCGAAGACGCGACTGGCCAGCTCGTTTTGCTTGGCATCGCCACGCAAGGGCAGGCGGATCAGCACGTCGCGCGAGGTGCCGAAGTTCTGCACCTGGACTTCGCCCAGACCCAGGCTGTCGACGGCTGTGCGGGTTCTGCCCAGATCGGCGCTGGCGGCGTACTCGACCTCCATCACGGTGCCGCCGGTGAACTCGATCGACAAGTGCAGGCCGCGCGTGGTGAGGAAAAAGACGGCGGCGGCAAAGGTGAGGAAAGAGATCGCGTTCAGCACCAACGCATGGCGCATGAAGGGGATGTCACGGCGGATTCTGAAGAATTCCATCTTGCTCTCTCCTCAGAGGTCCGCGGCCGGCTTGGCAGCGTCGGGGCGCCAGACCTGGCCGATCGACACGCCCTTGAGTTTCTTCTGCCGGCCGTACCAGAGGTTGACCAGGCCACGCGAAAAGACCACCGCCGAGAACATCGAGGTCAGGATGCCCAGGCAATGCACGACGGCGAAGCCGCGTACCGGGCCGGAGCCGAACGCGAGCAGCGCCAGACCGGCAATCAGGGTGGTGATGTTGGAGTCCAGGATCGTGCCCCAGGCGCGCTCGTAGCCCGTTGCGATGGCCGTCTGTGCGCTGGCGCCGGCGCGCAACTCCTCTCGCACGCGCTCGTTGATCAGCACGTTGGCGTCGATGGCCATGCCCAGCGCCAGGGCAATGGCCGCAATGCCCGGCAGGGTCAGCGTGGCCTGCAACATCGACAGCGCCGCCACCAGCAACAACAGGTTGAAGGCCAGGGCGATGGTCGAGAAGACCCCGAACAACAGGTAATACAGGCACATGAAGACAGCAATCGCAGCGAAACCGTAGATCACGCTGTTGAAGCCAAGCTTGATGTTTTCTGCCCCCAAGCTCGGACCAATGGTGCGCTCTTCGATGATCTCCATCGGTGCGGCCAAGGAGCCAGCGCGCAAGAGCAGGGCCGTATCGGCCGCTTCGACTGTGTTCATGCGGCCGGAAATCTGCACCCGCCCGCCACCGATCTCGCTGCGGATCACGGGCGCCGTGACCACCTCGCCCTTGCCCTTCTCGAACAGCAGGATGGCCATGCGCTTGCCGACGTTTTCGCGCGTGATGTCACGGAAGATGCGCGCGCCCTTGGCATCGAGCGTCAAGTGCACCGCCGGCTCGTTGCCGTTCTGGCCATCGAACCCAGGTTGTGCGTCGGTCAGGTTCTCGCCCGTCAGGATGACCTGACGCTTGACGATCAGCGGCGCGCCGCCTCGCTCGACATAGCGCTCGGTGCCAAAGGGCACCGGTCCGGAGCCGACGGCTGCCGCTGCCGCTTCGGCGCTGTCGTCAACCAGACGCACTTCCAGGGTCGCGGTGCGGCCGATGATGTCCTTGGCCTTGGCCGTGTCCTGCACGCCCGGCAGCTGGACCACCACGCGGTCGGCGCCTTGCTGCTGAATCACCGGCTCGGAGACACCCAGCTCATTGACACGGTTGTGCAGGGTCGTGATGTTCTGCTTGAGGGCCTGGTCCTGCACGGCTCGCGCAGCCTGCGGTTTGAGCGTGCCGGCCAGTTTGAAACCGTCGCCTTCCACGGTCTCGGTCCAGACCAGGTCGGGCAACTGCTCGTTGAGCAGGCGTCGCGCTGAGTCGAGCGTGGCCTTGTCGCGAAAACGCACCTCGACCGTATTGCCGTCGCGCGCAATGCCGGCATGGCGAATGCTCTTGTCGCGCAACAGGATGCGCAGGTCACCGGTCAGTGCCTCGGCCTTCTTGGTCAGCGCCGACTTCATATCGACCTGCATCAGAAAGTGCACGCCGCCGCGCAGATCCAGCCCGAGGTACATCGGCAGCGCGTGCAGCTTCGCCATCCACTGCGGTGACCTCGACACCAGGTTCAGTGCCACGATGTACTGTGGATCGGACGGGTCGGTGTTGAGGGCCTTGGCTATCGTGTCCTTCGCCTTGAGCTGGGTGTCGGTGTCGACAAAGCGCGCCCGTACCGATGTGCCCTCAAGCGCGACAAAATCGGCGTTCACGCCGGCTGCCGTCAAGGCGGCCTGCACGCGCCCGACCAGGGCCGGCTCGACCTTGACGGTCGCCTTGCCCGAAGAGACCTGCACTGCGGGGGCCTCGCCGACGAAGTTCGGCGCGGTGTAGAGCATGCCAATCAGCAGCGCGATGACGAGCATCGCGTACTTCCACACGGGGTAGCGGTTCATGGGGCGGCAACCTTCACGGCACGTTGGCGGCGCGCAGCAGGCGCCGCCGCGGATTACTTGATGGTGCCCTTGGGCAGCACCTGAACGACGGACGTGCGCTGAACTTGCACCTCGACATTGGCGGCCACTTCGACCGAGACATAGGTCTCGCCGAGCTTGCTTATCTTGCCCAGCAGCCCGCCGCCGATGACCACTTCGTCGCCCTTGGCGATGGCGTCGATCATCGCCTTGTGCTCCTTCTGGCGCTTCATTTGCGGCCGGATCATGATGAAGTACAGCACCACAAACATCAGCACCAGCGGCAGCAGGCTGAACAGGGTCGACTCGGTACTGGCGCCGCCCGCGGCTGCGGGTGCGGTCTGGGCAAAGGCTTCAGAGATGAACACGTCAACGATCCTGGTAGTGAAGAGCCACAACAGAGGTGGCTCAGGCCCAGCAAACCCACATCGGGGTTCGCAGGGACGGGAACCGTGAGCCGCCGCAGGGCGGCCCGGCTCGCGCAAGGCCGCGGATTCTAGTCTGAACCCTCATCCCGGGCGCTGGCTTTGCCCGTAGCTGGCGCAGGCATTGCCGCGGTCAGATCGCTCGGCACCGCGCCCAGGCCCGCTAGGATGGGCAGGTGACCCCTGCCCCCCTTTCCATCGCCATCATCGGCGCCGGCCCGGTCGGCTTGGCGCTGGCCTTGCTGGCCGCCCGCACCCTGCCGCAGGCCGCAGTCAGCCTGTTCGATGCCCGGGCTGCCGATCGGGATGTGTCGGGAGACCCACGCGCGCTTGCACTGGCCCTGGGCAGTGTCCAGTTGCTCGAACGCCTGGGAGCCTGGGACGGGCGCTGCGCAGAGCCGATCCGCGAGGTCTGGGTCTCGCAGCAGGCTGCGGTGGCGACAGGACCGGCCTGGCTCAGCCGAACGGGTGTGCACTTGTCTGCGGCCGAGTTGGGACTGCCGATGCTGGGGGCCGTGCTGCCCTATGGGGCTCTGGTGGCGCCGATGCAGCAGGCCTGGGAGGCCGTTGCCGCGGCCGAGCCGCGGCGCCTGCACAGCCGCTTCGGCGCACCCGTCTCGGCCCTGAAAGACGTGCCCGGCGGCGTGGAAGTCGATGCCGGGGTCGTCGACACCTTTGACCTGGCCGTGGTGGCCGAGGGCGGCGTGTTTGGCACTGACATGCTGGCCGATGTGAAGCACGACTACGGCCAGAACGCCTGGGTTGGCAGCGTCACCCTGGTGGGCGGCAAGCCCGGCCTGGCTGTCGAAAGGTTCACCCGCCACGGCCCCGTTGCGCTGCTGCCGCTGCCGGGGTCCGCCAGCAGCAGCGGTGAGCTGCGAAGCCAGCGCGCCTCGCTGGTTTGGTGCGTCGCGAACCACGACGACCCCGTGCGCGACCTGGACGACCGCCAGCGCCTGGCCGTGCTCAATACCTTGTTCGACCCGGCCGTGGGCCGCATCGACAGCGTGTCGCCATTGAAGTGCTTTGCCCTGGGCCTGGCGGCGCAACGCAGCCTGGTGCGCGGCCGCCAGGTGCGCATTGGCAACGCAGCGCAGACCTTGCACCCTGTCGCCGGCCAGGGCTTGAACCTCGGCCTGCGCGACGCCTATGCGCTGGCGACGGCCCTGCGCGACGCCGTCGACGCCCAACGCGCCGCGCCCGACCTCGACGCCGCGCTGTCACGCGTGGCGTGGCAGCGTGCGCCCGACCGCTGGGCCATGATCGCTGCGACGGATTTCCTGGCCCGCAGTTTCACCTGGCAGGCACCCGGTGTGGCCGCCCTGCGCGGCATGGGCATGGCCGTGCTCGAAGCGCTGCCGCCCCTGAAGAACGCGCTGGCGAGACGCATGATGTTCGGCAGCCGGTGAGGCGCAAGCGCGGGGCGTGGCACTACAGCCGGCGGTGCGTCAGGGCCGGCAGTTGTTGGCGCACCGCTGCGAGCCGCTGCACGTCAACGTCGGCGAACACGACGCCCTCACCCTCGGGCAGCACCGCCAGCACCTCGCCCCAGGGGTCGATGACCATGCTGTGCCCCCAGGTGCGGCGCCCGTTCTCATGCGTGCCGCCTTGGGCGGGCGCGATCACATAGCACTGGTTCTCGACCGCCCGCGCACGCAGCAGCAGCTCCCAATGGTCGCGGCCTGTGGTGTAGGTGAACGCGGCAGGAACACTCAGCAAGTCGCAGGGTGGCAGGCACAGCTGCCGGTACAACTCGGGAAAGCGCAGGTCGTAGCAGACCGACAAGCCGACGCGCAGCGCGCCGACCTGTAGCGCGACGGGCTGCTCGCCCGCCTCAAGAACCCGCGCCTCGTCGTAGCTCTCGCGACCGTTGTCGTAGCGGAACAGGTGCATCTTGTCGTAGCGGGCGGCCAGGCTGCCGTCGGGCGCGTAGACGCAGCAGGCGTTGCGCGCACGCGCGGGATCGGTCGTGCGCATCGGCAGCGTGCCACCGATCAGCCACAGCCCATGCAACTTGGCCTGCGTCGCCAAGAAAGCCTGAATCGGCCCCGCGCCCGGCGCCTCGGCAATGCGCAGCTTGGCGTCATCACGCCGACCCATCAGGCAGAAGTACTCCGGCAGCGCAGCCAGCTGGGCACCGTCGCGCGCGGCCTGGGCAATCAAGCGCGCGGCGGCTTCGATATTGCGCTCGACATCGGGCGTCGAGACGGTTTGCAGGGCGGCGATTCGCATGAGCCCCATTCTCACTGCCGCGGTGCGGACGCGGCTGGCGGCGGCGGATCCAGATCGGGCAGCGGCTCGCCCAGCTTGCGTTCGACGCGCTCGACTTTCGGGTCGGCCCAGGACCCCTGCACCGTGAACTCACGGGTGCTGGCGGCCATCAGCGGGCGGCGCAGGAAGATCTGGGCGAGGAAGGTGCCCAGGCCGACGGCGGGGTTGATGACGGCATAGGCCAAAGACGCCGTGCCGGCGTTGATCTCGGGCACCACCAGCACGCGCAGGCTTTGCGTTTCGCGCGCAATGTCGGCGCTGCCTTCCATCAGCACGGCAGCCTGCACGCCGCGCATGCGCAGGTTGTTGGTGCTGGCCACGCCGTCGTCGATGGTCACGTCCCCGGTGACGTTGTCGAACGCGAAGCCCTCCTGAAACACGTCGCGAAAATCGAGCAGCAAGCGCCGCGGCAGGGCCTGCAGATTGAGCACCGAGAGCAAGCGGCCGGCCCCCGGACCCGCCTTGAGGAATTGACCGGCGTCGATGGCCAGGTTGATGCGGCCGTCCAGGCTGGGCACGTGCAGCGACAGCGGTGAACCCGCCCAGGACAGTTGGCCGCTCATGCGGCCCTTGCCGCCTCGCACGGTGCCGCCAAATCCCAGGCGGTCGAGCACCGCCCCGCTGTCGACCAAGTCGAGTTTGAAGTCCATCACCATGCGTTGCTGCCGCGCTGCTGCGGCACCCGCGCCGGCGGCGGCCGGTCGCCACTGGCCGGTGCCGGTCAGCAGCGCGTCGGCATTGGTGACGGCGAAGCGGCTCATGCGCCACTCGCGACCGCCGCCCTCAGCGGCGCGGTTCGCCGCCTCGATCTCGACGCGGCCGAACTTCTTGCCACGCAGCTCGAAGTCGTCGATGACGATGTCCAGCGCCGGCACGCTGGCCGGCGCCTGGACCAGCAGGTTCTCGACCGACTCGGCATCGGCGGGCGGCAGGGCCAGCCGCGCCAACCGGGCATGGATCCGGCCCGGGTTGGTGGGCCCACCGGCAGCGCGGTACTCGACGTAGCCGCCGAGTTGGTCGGCGTCGAGGCTGCCGCGCCAGGTGCCGTCGGCGCTGTCCTGGCTGACACCCGCCACCAGGCGCGTCAACTTGCGCCCGCCCGAGGTCAGGGATTGCGCGCGCAAGGCCACCGTGCGCGGCAGGTAGCCGAGCTCGTTGCCTGCCGCGCCATCCGACGCGGCGGCTTGCAGGCGATCGGCCACGGCCTGCCAGGCATCGGCGTCGGTCGCGGGCAGGTTCAACAGGGCCTGCACCCCGCGCTCGGGCAGCGGCGGCAGCGCGTCGAGCACAGCGATGGCGCCCCGCAGCACTTGCGGGGTGTCACGCGACAGGTCGCGCTGGTACACGGCCTGGGCGATGCTGCCAAGCTCGACGCGCAGGCTGTCGCGCGCCACCTCACCCTGGGCTGCGGCGGCCAGGCGCGACTCGATCCGCAGGGGCCAGGCCGCTTCGGCGGGCTTCTTCAGCGGCGCAGGCAAGTCGAGCGCCAGCCCGGTGAGCGGGCTGGTCAGCGTGAACTCGGTGAGGCCGCGCACGCTGCCCACGGCCAAGCGGTAGGGCGCCTGTCCGCTCATCGAGCTGGCCAGCCGCGACAAGGCCCCCAGCTCCGGCGCGCGCCGCAGCGCTTCGGCCGTGGCCACCCCTTGGGCGTTGAAGCGCAAACTGCCGTCGGGCTGCAGCCCGCCGTCGAAACTGGCGTCGCCGCCGAGCACGCGCGCGCTGCCGCCCGCCAGGGTGAAGCCCTGCTGCGTGAAGTCGATGCGCGCTTTGGCACCCGCCAGCAGCGGTGTGGCCGCCGACATGCGTACGTCGTTCCCGGCCAAGACCAAGCGGCCCTTGACCGACGATTGCGCAGGGTCATGGGTCGGTATCTCGAGCTGCAACGACAGCTCGCCAAGGCCGGCGGCTGTGGTGTCGCGCAGCGCCTGGCCGGTCCAGCCCGCAATCGGGGTGCCATTGACGTAGCGCAGCAAATCGGCCGCCGGACCGCGGGCCTGCCCCTCGATGCGCAGCAGCCCCTGCGCCAGGTCGGGGATGCTGCCATTGACACGGCTCAGCTCGACGCCATAGACCCGGCCTGAGGCGTTGCGAATCTGCATGGCACTGCGCTCGAACAGCAACTCGCCGCTGACGCGCGTGAACGCCGGCCACGCCGATGGCCCGTCAGGACCGTCCGGGACATAGGCCACGGTCACGTCCTCGGCGCGCGCCGTGATCTTGAACTCGCCGCCGGGCGCTGCGGATGCGCCACTGGCACGTGGGCCGGCGAAGGGGAAATCCCACAGGTCCCCCTTGACCTTGAAGCTGGCGCTCGCGACGCGGCCCTCGAGCACCGCCTGCTGCACATAGCGACGCGCTTCTTCGGGCACACCCAGGGGCAGGTAACGGGCAACCGCAGCGGCGCGGCCGCGGGAGAGGGTGCCCGTCAGCTCGAGGCGGCCCGGCAGGCGGGCACCGCGGCCGTGGCCACTGGCCGCACTGGCCGCGCTGGCGGCGCTGGGCGTGCGCACGGTCGAGGCGGGTGCGGCCAGTGCACCGTCCCCGGTCTGCCATCGCAGTGCCGACACCTCGCCCTGCGCGTCGGGGTTGGCAAATCGCGTATCGGCCAGCGCCAGCTCGATCGCTGGCGGCAAGCCGGGCTGCGCCGAGGGTCGGATACGCCAGCTCACGTCCGTCGAGAACGTGTCGAACGCGACCTCGGGTCGCTCGAACACCCCCGGCAGAATCAGGGCCCCTTTGTCGAGCACCAACCTGGCCTTGCCGCCCGTGTGCGTGGCGTCGAGCTCAATGGCCGCGTTGCGCCAGCCGGGCCGCCCGATCACGTGCGGTTCCGGCGACGCGGCCGCTGCGATGCCCGAGCCTGTCAGTCTGGCCTTGACGTGGTAGCGCGCCGGTGCATCGATGGCGCCGTCCCAGCCTGCGGCCAGGCCGCTGATCTGCCCACTTGGCGCGAGTTCCGCCAGCGCGCGCGCCAGGGTGGCCCCGAGCGGTAAGCGTGCCGCCACCTGGGCCATGCTCGCCAGGTCCAAGCGGTCGGCACTCAGCTCGCCGCCGATGAAGGGCGCTGCCGGCGTGGCCGCCTGGCGCAAGGCCAGCGCGAACTGGCTGCTCGGCCAGACCACGCCGTCGTCAGTGTCGAAGGCCAGACCGTCAGCCGCCAGCTTGAGCTGACCGCTGTGCTGCTCCAGGGTGATGCGGCCCTGCAAGCGGGTAACGGCCAATGGCTGCACGCCGGCATCAAGTCGCAACGCGACGGAGCGCAGCGCCAGATCGACTGTCGCGGCCTGGAACTCACCCTGGCGCAGGTCAATCCAGGCGCCAACCGCGCCCTCCCCCTGGCTGAGCTCAAAGGGCAGGTTGACGTAACGGCGCAGTTCGGCGACCTGGGCACGCGGCAAGGCCGCGTGCACGGTGCCCGTCCAGCGCCGCCAGTCGCCACTGGGGTCGAGCAGCGACTGTCGGAAGCGACCCTGCACACTGAAGCGTTCACCCCAGTCTGCCGGCGGGGTTGCGTCCAGGCGCAGGTCATGCCGGCGCAAGCCGTTGCGCACAACCAGGTCGACACTCTCAAGCGCCAACACGGGTGCGTTGCGCTGTTCATCGATCCAGCGCAGGCGCCCGTTGCGGACAACGAACTCCGACTGGGAGAAGAACCAATCGACCGCGCCACTGTCAGGATCGGTGCCGCTGGGCGGAATTTCGATGCCGGCGACAAAGAAGCGTCCGGCGCTGTCGCGCCGGATCTCGAGCGCGGCGCCCTCCAGATGCAACTGCTCGAAGCGTAACTCGAAGGCCAGCAAGGAACGCGCCGAGACGGCCGCACTGACCTTGGGCAAGCGCAGGGCTTCGCGCTGTTGGCGATCCTTCAACACCACATTGCTCAACTCGATGGCCGGAATCCAACCGCCCGAGCGAACCTGGATCGCCTCGATGGTCACCGGCACGCCCAGCGCCTGACTGGCGCGCGCTTCGATCTGCGGGCGCCACTGCTCGATGCGAGGCAGAATGCCCCAATGCAGCACCAGCCATGCCAGCAGCAATAAGCTCCAGGCCCCGAACAAGAAGCCGAATGCAATGCGCCACGCCCAGCGCAACGCAGGGTGTCTGCGCCGCTCTGCGCGGCCGGCAGCAGCGGTTTGGGCGGGCGGGGAGGGCAAGGTGGGGACGATAGACGGCAGGGCGACCCGCGGCGGCAGGCTGGGCGTCGGGCGCTGCCGCGGGCGCCCAGGGCTTCAATGGCACAGCGGCCGACATCGCAGACTGGCGCGCCGAGCCAATCTAGCACAGGGTCGCTGACAGACCCGCGCCGTCGCAATGGGTTCCCCGAGCGTTTCGCCCCCGGCCGCCGTGGCGGCTGCCGAGCACAGCCGCTTCGTACAGCGCGTGCGTCGGCGTCACGCCGCCGAACTGGCTTGGTTGCCAGCCGGCTTGCCGACGGCGCAGTCCATCAGCGCCGTGGTCGCGCACGCCCTGGCCAGCGGCGGCTGTAGCCTGCCCAGCGCCCTGCGCGTGACGCGCCAACTGGTGCTGGAGCGACTGGCTGTGCTGGACATCGAACAGGCCGCCTCGCTGCAGGACGTGACCGCGACGATGACGACGCTGGCCGAGACCAGCCTCGAGATCGCGCTGGCCCAGGCCCTGGCGGATGCCGATGCGCGCCATGGCGCGCCGCTCAGCGCCCAGGGCCAACGCATCGAATTCTGGATTGTCGGCATGGGCAAGCTGGGCGCGCGCGAGCTGAACGTCTCCTCCGACATCGATTTGATCTACGTCTATGAAGAAGCGGGCCAGACCGAGGGGCCCGAGCCCGTCTCGGCGCACGAATACTTCTCGCGCGTCGCGCGCAGCCTGTATGCGCTGATCGGCGACAGCAGCGAGGAGGGCTTCGTCTTCCGCGTCGACCTGGCGCTGCGCCCGAACGGCAACTCCGGGCCGCCGGTTGTCAGCCTGGCGATGCTCGAGGAGTACTTCCAGGTCCAGGGCCGCGAGTGGGAGCGCTTTGCGTGGCTGAAGAGCCGCGTGGTCGCCCCCCGCGCTGCGGTCACCAGCGGGCGCGCGCTGGCGCTGCGTTCGCTCGTCACCCCTTTTGTCTATCGCCGCTACCTCGACTACGGCGTCTTCGAGGGCCTGCGCCAGTTGCACGGCAAGATCCGCGAAGAAGCGCAGCGCCGCGCCGCAGGCCGGCCCGAGCGCAGCAATGACGTGAAGCTGTCGCGCGGTGGCATCCGCGAAATCGAGTTCATCGTCCAGTTGCTGCTGGTGGTACGCGGCGGCCAGTTTCCCGAGATCCGCACCCGCTCGACGCTCAAGGCGCTGCACCGCCTGGCTGCACGCGGCCTGATGAAGCCGGCCACCGCGGATCAGTTGGCCGAGGCCTACAGCTTCCTGCGCCGCGTCGAGCACCGCATCCAGTACCTCGACGACCAACAGACCCACCTGCTGCCTGGCGCGGACGCCGACCTCGCCTGGATCGCCCGATCACTCGGTTTGACCTGCAACGCCGATGCCTGCGAGTTGCTCGACCGCCTGGGGCAGACGCGCGAATTGGTGGCCACGGAGTTCGACGCCCTGCTGCACGACGGCCAAAACACAACCGGTTCGGGCCCAGGGGGTTGCAAGACCTGCGGCCCAGGTCCATTGCCGATCGACGACGAAGCCTTTCTCGAACGCTTGCCACCCGCCTTGGCGGCGCGCACGCGCACCTGGGCTGCCCAGGCGCGCGTGCAGTCGCTGCGCGACTCCAGCAAGCAGCGCCTGGCGCGCCTGGTCCAGCGGGCGGCCGAGTGCGTCGAGAACGGCCGGTGCAGCGCCGATGCGGCGCTGCGCTTTGTCGACTGGATGGAGCCGCTGTTGCGGCGCGAGAGCTACCTGGCCTTGCTGGTCGAACGCCCCGAAGTCCAGCAGCGCCTGCTCGGCCTGCTCGGTATGGCGCGCTGGCCGACACGCTACCTGATGCAACACCCGGGCGTGATCGATGAACTGGCCGATGCCCAGCTGCTGCACAGCCGCTTTGACCGTGACGCCTTCATTGCCGAAATGAACGATCGCCACGCCGCCTGGCATCGCTCGGGCGAGGCCAGCGAAGAAGCCCTGCTTGACGCCCTGCGGCGAGCCCACCACGCGGAAGTGTTTCGCACTCTGGTGCGCGATGTCGAAGGCCACATCACAGTCGAACAAGTTGCCGACGACCTGTCGGCGCTGGCCGATGCGGTGCTTGAGTGCACCATCCGCTGGGCCTGGATGCATCTGCGCCAGCGCCACCGCGAAACGCCGCAGTTCGCCGTCATCGCCTACGGCAAGCTCGGCGGCAAGGAGCTCGGCTATGGCAGCGACCTCGACGTGGTCTTCGTCTTCGACGACCACGATGAAGCCGACGCCGACAAGGCGGTCGAGATCTACGGCGCCTTCGTGCGCAAACTGATCACCTGGTTGACCCTGCGCACATCCGCCGGGGAGTTGTTCGACATCGACACTGCCCTGCGCCCGAACGGCAACTCGGGCCTGCTGGTGACCTCGATCGCTGCCTTCGAGCAATACCAGCGTGGCCGCGGCAGCAACACCGCCTGGACCTGGGAACACCAGGCCTTGACGCGCGCGCGCTGCTGCGCCGGCACACCGGCCTTGGCCGAGCGCTTCGAGGCGGTGCGCCGCGAAGTGCTGGCGGCCCCGCGCGACCATGCTGCGCTGGCGCTGGAAGTTGGGGCGATGCGCGACAAGGTGCGCGCCGCGCGGCCGGTCAAGGGCGGGCTGTTTGACGTCAAGCACAGCGCCGGCGGCATGATGGACGCCGAGTTCGCGGTGCAGTTTCTGGTCTTGGCCCACGCCGCGGCACACCCCGAGTTGCAGGCCAACGTCGGCAACATCGCCCTGCTGCTGCGGGCTCAGGCTTGCAGTCTGTTGCCGGCCGGCGTCGGCCAGGCCGCCGCCGACGCCTACCGCGAGCTGCGGCGGGCCCAGCACCGTGCGCGCCTGGACGAACAAGCGACACAGTTTCCCGCCGCAGGTCTGGCCCGTGAGCGCGACGCCGTATTGGCCCTGTGGCAGGCGGTCTTTGCCGCCTAGCGTCGCTGCCGTGATCCCGTCGCCCGCGCCGCGCGCCTGGGCCTTGTGCTCACTCGGCTTTGCCTTGGCCGCGCTGTTGCTCTGGACGGCGCCGCGCGACATGCTCGACTGGCAAGCGCCTCTGGCCATGGCACAAGCTTGGCGCTTCTGGACTGCGGCCTTCGTGCACTGGAGCGCGCAGCACCTGCTGGCCAACCTGCTGGGTTGCGCGGCGGTCGCTGCCTTCGGTGTCGCGGCCCAGGTGCCGCGCCATGTCACCTGGGCTTGGTTGGTCGCCTGGCCGCTGAGCCATGCCGCGCTCGCACTGGCGCCTCAGCTGCAGCACTACGGGGGCCTGTCGGGCGTGCTGCACGCAGGCGTCGCGGCGGCAGCTCTGCACCTGGTTTGGCGCGCCGCGGGTCGCCGACGCAGCATCGGCTGGGCCGTGCTGACAGGCTTGTCCATCAAGCTACTGCTCGAGCGCCCCTGGCAGGGGCCGACGCAATTCGTGCCGGGCTGGGATATTGCGCTGGCGCCGCTGGCGCATGTGACCGGCGCGGTCAGCGGGCTGCTTTGCGGCGCCGTTGCCCAGCTGGTCACCAGCCGCCGGACACAACGCGCGGTGGCCTGATGCCAACACGTCAGGGCACACTGTCGATGCGGCCGATTGAGGCCCTCGGCAGCGCCCCAACCAACCGGCGTCCCCTGCTCACTCACCGAAGGAAGCATCCATGACCCTCATCCTTGGCGGCTTTGCGCTGTCGAACTATGTCAACAAGGTCAAGCTCGTTCTGCTCGAGAAGGGCCTGCCCTTCACGGAGGAGCGCGTGGCCCCGGGTCACAAGCCCGACGACCTGCTGGCCGCGTCCCCTCTGGGCAAAGTGCCCTTCTTGCGCACCGAGCACGGCACGCTGTGCGAGAGCAGCGCGATCGTCGACTACCTCGAGGCGCTGGCACCCAGCCCCGCACTGTTGCCGGCCAACCCTTGGGCTGCGGCCAAGGTGCGCGAACTGGCGGTGTTCATTGACCTGCACCTCGAACTGGTAGCGCGTGAGATCTACCCACAGGCCTTCTTCGGCGGCAGCATCAGTGACAGCCAGAAGGCGCGCGTGCGCAAGCTGCTCGACAAGAACATCCTGGGCTTCAAGCAACTGGCAAAGTTTTCACCGTATGTGGCGGGCGACATGTTCACGCAGGCTGATTGCGCGGCCTACGTCTCGCTGCCGCTGGTGGCCCTGGCGAGCAAAATCGTTTATGGCGAAGACTTGCTGGCTGCCGGCGGTGTCGAATGGAAAGCCTACTGCGCGCTGATTGCGCAGCGCCCATCGGCGCAACGCGTCGACGCCGATCGAAAAGCAGACCAGGCGCGCTCGATCACAGCGGCCAGGGCCAAAGACTAGCCTGGCTGCGGCGCCGCCGGCGGCGCGAGTGAACGCAGCAACTCTTTGCGGTAGCGGTTGAGCTCCTGCACGCTGGCAAAGCTGCGCTCCATCAACAGGCTCATGTTGTGCAGGATGCGCTCGACGACCCTGCCTTCCCATACCGAGTCGAACTGGATTTGCTTGTCCAGCCACTGTTCGAGCCACGCGGGGTCGGGCAAGCGCGACTGGACGGTGTCGCGCGGAAACAGCTTGGCGTTCACATGCAGATTGGTCGGGTGGAGCGCCTGCGCAGTGCGACGGGCGCTGGCCATCAAAACGCCGACCTTGGCGAACGCCGCACGGGCTTCGTCACCGAAGCGGTGCATGGCCCGCTTCATGTAGCGCAGGTAGGCGCCGCCGTGGCGAGCCTCGTCGCGGGCCAGGGTCTCGTAGATCGCCTTGATGACGGGCTCGCTGTGCCACTCGGCGGCACGGCGGTACCAGTGGTTCAGCCGAATCTCGCCGCAGAAGTGCAGCATCAGGGTTTCCAGGGCCGGTGCGGGGTCGAACTCGAATCGCACCGCGTGCAGTTCTTCTTCGCTCGGGACCAGATCGGGTCGGACGCGGCGCAGGTACTCCAGCAGCACGAGGGAGTGTTTTTGCTCCTCGAAGAACCAGACACTCATGAAGGCCGAGAAGTCGCTGTCGTCCTTGTTATCACGCAGGAACATCTCCGTCGCAGGCAGGGCTGCCCACTCCGTGATCGCATTCATTTTGATGGTCAGCGCCTGCTCCTCGGTCAGCTTCGCGGCGTCGAAACTGGCCCATGGAATGTCCTGCTCCATGTTCCAACGCACCGCCTCAAGTTGCCTGAAGAGTTCCGGGTAGAGCATCGCCTGTCCTTGGTGAGTGCGGCTGAATTCTAGAGAGTATCGAGAGGGCGGTCGGGCGCCACTCACACCGGCTCGCGGTCGTGCCAGGCGGTCAGTGCGGCCGTGATGTCACTCAAGCCGGACAGTACCTGCACGCCCTCGATCGCTCGGCGCTGTAGTACCGGCGCGCTGCCCCCGACCCAGACTTCCACGTGCGCAGGCAATTTAGCGCGCAATTCGGTGAGGCCCTCAGTGACCTGGTGCGGGTTGGTGCATCCGGTGTAGCTGAGCGCCACCACTTCACTGCGCAGGGCCGCCGCGGCACGGATGATGTCCCACACCGGTGTCTGCACGCCCAGAGACGCGCAGCGGCAACCCTCGAGCGCCAAAATGGCCTCGGCCATCAACAAGCCCAAGCCGTGCGGCTCGCCCGGCACGGTGCCCAACAGCACACGGGGGCGGCCGACACCGGCAGCCGGCAAGTGGTGCAAGGCATTGCGCAACACGACTTGCACAGATTCGGTATAGAGGTGCTCTTCAAAAACTTCGAGGCGGCCCTGCATCCACGCCTCACCCACTTGTGCATTCAGGGGCGCGACCACGTCGAGGACGAATCGGCCCAGGCCCATGCGCGCGAGGGCTCGCGCCATCATGTCGCGCAGCAGTTCTACGTCGTGAAGGCGAATCGTCGCCATGAAGCCGCCCAGGTCGGGCGCAGCGCGAGCTTGCGCCTCGGGCGGGCGCGTCGGCTCGCGCAAGCCGCTGGCGCTCGAAAGCAGCTCGAGGTCGCCGGGCGCCATGGCGACGATGCGGCCTGGC
Organism: Burkholderiales bacterium; assembly: GCA_031403815.1. Classification (GTDB taxonomy): domain Bacteria; phylum Pseudomonadota; class Gammaproteobacteria; order Burkholderiales; family Burkholderiaceae_C; genus CADEEN01. The sequence goes on from JANNGJ010000142.1 coordinate 31,369, forward strand.
CTATGGCCGGCATCAAGCAGGCGCTTGATGGTGCGCAGGCGCTCGACCTGCTCAAATGGGTAGCTGCGTTCACCCATGGCATCACGGTCCGGCAGCGGAAACCCGTAGCGGCGCTCCCAAATGCGCAAGGTGTCTTTGCTCAGCCCCGTGTCGCGCTCGACAGCCGATATCGACATCATGATCGGTCGTGCCGTGAAGCTAGTTTGCACCTGCATCCCCTTGGCTGAATCTTGCGTAGACGCCCGGTGCGTGTTCGCCACAGGCCGTGACAGTGTAGGTAGAAACGACGTTCTGTACTGGACAAATGTTGTGCAACATGGGGATCGCTCTGGATTCTTCGCCTTGTCCATGGAGAAATCGATGTGTTGACATAGACAACACTGGGTGGTAATATTCTATACTCCTTGGTTTAAGTTTGGTTGAGCTGCCGCCGATGTCACACCTCGTTGCAATCCTGTTGGGGGAACTTCATGCAGTGGCGGAGCTCCATGCCAAGGTATGGTTTTGCTTGCTGAGCGGCCTGCCAGTTCGTCTGGCTGCAATCTCCGAGCGCTTTTCCTCCTCCTCCCTCCCTCCCTCCTTCGCTCGGGGGCGCCGCACGGCAACCTTTACTGCCAGGGGTACCGCTTCGCGCGGTACCCCTTTGTTTTTTCCGCGCTGAGCCATGCGCCGCGTCGCAGTCATTGGCTCTGGCATCTCCGGCCTGTCCGTCGCCCACGGTTTGGCAGATGCGGCTCGGGTCACGCTGTTCGAGGCGGCGTCCTGGTTTGGCGGACACGCCCACACGGTCGATGTTCGGCTTGAGGGCATCCGGCATGGCGTCGACACCGGCTTCCTGGTTTTCAACGAGCGCACCTACCCCCAGCTGATCTCCCTGTTCGAGCGCCTTGGCGTCGACAGCGCAGCCTCAGAGATGTCGTTCTCGGTGCAATCCCCTGCCACGGGCTGGGAATGGTGCGGCAGCGACTTGAACGGTGTCTTCGCTCAACGCCGCAACCTGGTGTCGCGACGCTTTCTGGGCATGCTGCTCGACGTGGTGCGCTTCAACCGGCTGGCCACCGCCATCGCCGTTGGCCGCGGTGATGCCGAGCTCGACCAGCCCATCGGCGAGTTCCTGGACCAACACGCCTTTGGCTCTGACTTCCGCGAGGGCTACTTCCTGCCCATGATCGGCTGCGTCTGGTCCTGCCCTATCGAGCAGATGCTGCGCTTTCCGATCGGCACGATGATCCGCTTCTGCCACAACCACGGCTTGATTCAGTTGAGCAACAGGCCGCAGTGGCGCACCGTTCGCGGCGGCTCGCGGGCCTATGTCGCGAAGATGTTGGCCAGCATCCCGGACGCGCGCTTGGCAAGCCCTGTCCGTTCTGTTCAGCGCCTGCCACCCGGTGACGGCACGGCAGGCGTTGTCGTCGCCACGGACACGGGCAGCGAGAGATTCGACGACGTGGTGCTGGCCTGCCACAGCGACCAGGCGCTGGCGCTGCTGCGGGATGCCGGCCCCGAAGAACAGGCGGTCCTCGGGGCCATCCGCTACCACGCCAACCGCGCGGTCTTGCACACCGACACCACAGCGCTGCCGCGGCGCCAGCGCGCCTGGGCCGCGTGGAACTATGAGCGCGCGCCAGACCGCAGCCACGAGCAGGCCGGCGTGTGCCTGCATTACCTGATCAACCGGCTGCAACCGCTGCCCTGGAAGACGCCGGTGATCGTCTCGCTCAACCCACTGCGACCGATCCGCGCCGACGCCGTGATCGGCGAGTGGGACTACAGCCACCCGGTGTTCGACCGTGCCGCGGTGCGGGCGCAAGCCCAGGTCCCTGCAATGCAGGGCCGCTCGCATGTCTGGTACGCGGGTGCCTGGACACGCTACGGTTTTCACGAGGATGGCCTGATGTCGGGGCTGGCAGTGGTGGCAGGCTTGCGTGCGAGTTGGGCCTTGCAAGGGGCCCGCGGGGTGGCGGCGTGAACCCTTCGCCTTCGAACGCGCAGCTGGCCATTGGGTCGGTGCGCCACCTTCGCCTGCGTCCAACGAAGCACCGCTTCGACTACCCGACTTACTTTCTGCTGCTGCCCTTGCGTTCGATGCGCGCCTTGCCAAGCCCGGCGCTGGCGCGCAATCGCTTCGGCCTGCTGGCCTTCCACGACAGCGATCATGGCGACGGGCGCGACGACTGCCTGGCCTGGCTCGACGAGCAATTGCTGCGCGAAGGCGTTGTCGATGCGGATGGCGAGGTCTGGCTGCAAACCTACCCGCGGGTGCTCGGCTACGCCTTCAAGCCTGTGAGCTTTTGGTACTGCCACCGCCGCGACGGCAGCCTGGCCGCCATCGTCACAGAGGTGAACAACACCTTCGGCGAGCGCCATTGCTACCTGCTGGTCGGCCCGGCCCTGGCCTGGGGCCAGGAACAACGGGCGCAGAAGGTCTTTCACGTCTCGCCCTTCTGCCACATTGTTGGTGAGTACCGCTTCCGTTTTGCGCGCAGCCAAGGCCGCATCGTTGCGCGCATCGAGCACCACGACGCTGATGGTCCCTTGCTGCTGACCAGCGTCAGCGGTGCATTCGCCGCGGCTACACCCGCACGTCAACGTGCGGCCTTCTTTGGCCAGCCGCTGATGACCATCGGCGTGATCCTGCGCATCCACTGGCAAGCGCTTCAGTTGTGGCTCAAGCGCGTGCCCTTCGTGCGCAAGCCCATCGCACCCGATCACTTCGTCACCCGCTGAAATTCGCAGCCCCATTCACTTCCGCAGTCCGATGAACACGCCCGCCTCCAGTCTGTCCTCGCACGCGCCGGTGCGCCTCCCCCCAACCGCACCGGCGGCAGCTCGCGCCGTGCTGCGCTTGCTGTCAAGCCTGCGCCATGGGCGCCTCGATCTGCAATTGCCCGACGGCTCGCAGTCGCGCTTCGGCGATCCTCAGGCGGCTGGGCCGCATGCGGCGATCCGCCTGTTGAACTGGAACGTGTGCGCTGCGGCGCTGAAGTCGGGTGACATCGGCTTTGCCGAGAGCTACATCGCCGGGGACTGGACCACGCCCGACCTGGCGGCGCTGATGAAGCTCTTTGTCGCCAACCGGGACGCGGTCGAGCATGTCATCTATGGCCAATGGTGGGGCCGGCTGCTGTACCGCGCCAAGCACCTGCTGAACCGCAACTCGCGCCGCGGCAGCCGCAAGAACATCCACGCCCACTATGACCTGGGCAATCCCTTCTACCGCCTCTGGCTCGACCCGACGATGAACTACTCGAGCGCCTGGTTCGAGGGCGACCTGCAACGCAGCCTGCCCGCGGCCCAGCACGCCAAGGTCAGGCGCGCACTGCAGGAGTGCGGACTGCAACCCGGCCAACGCCTGCTCGAGATTGGCTGTGGCTGGGGCGCTCTGGCCGAGAAGGCGGCTGCGGAGTTCGCGGCCGAGGTCACGGGGGTGACCTTGTCCAAGGAGCAACTGGGCTTTGCCCAGCAGCGCATCGAGCAGGCCGGCTTGTCGGAACGCGTGGCCTTGCGCCTGCAGGATTACCGCGACATCGACGACGCCGCCTTCGACGCCATCGCCTCCATCGAAATGTTCGAGGCCGTGGGCCGCGAGTACTGGCCGGGCTTCTTCGCCACCCTGCGCGACAAGCTCAAGCCCGGCGGACGCGCCTGTATCCAGACCATCACGATCCGCGACGACCTGTTTGAGCGCTACGTCGCCGGTACCGATTTCATCCAGCAGTACATCTTCCCCGGTGGCCTGCTGCCCAGCCCGAGCCAATTCCGGGCCCATGCGCAGGCCGCGGGCCTCGAAGTCGTCAACGAGCTGGCCTTCGGCCCAGACTACGCCGAGACCCTGCGGCGCTGGCGTGAGCGTTTCCTGGCCGAAGAGTCGCAAGTTCGACGTATCGGCTTTGACACGCGATTCATGCGCATCTGGGAGTTCTATCTGGCTTACTGCGAGGCCGCCTTCGACGGCGGCAACACCGATGTCATCCAGTTCACGCTGCGCAAGCCCTGACCCGGCCTCTCGCCGTCGCGCGCTGGTGGCCCTGGCCGCCTTCGCGACGGCCTGGCCTGTGGCGGCCCAGCCCAGCCCAGGTGTGGGCATGCCGGTGCCAGGTGAGGTTCTGGGCGATCTGCCGGGCGCCCGCCTGCAGGGCCAGGCGCGCCTGCGCTTTTTCGGCCTGCATGTGTATGACATCCGCCTGTGGGCGCCTGTGCTGCTCAGCACGGACGACGCATTGCGCAGGACAGCCGCACTGGAAATCGAGTACGCACGAGCGCTCAAGGGCTTGCAGATTGCCGACCGCTCACTGAGTGAGATGCGACGGGTCGCCGACTTCGAGGCCGCCGAAGGCGAGCGCTGGTTGGCGCGCATGCAGCAGCTATTTCCGGATGTCCAGGCCGGTGATCGCATCACCTTCGTCCACCGACCCGGTGAAGGTGGGCGCTTTCATGTCAACGGCCGGCTCGTTGGCGAGGTTCGCGACGCTGTATTCGCGCGCCTGTTCATCGGCATCTGGCTGTCGCCCCGCACCTCGGAGCCTCAGCTTCGCAGCGCCTTGCTCGGGTCGCCGCCGTGAGCGACGTAGCGCCGATCACGGCGCCCGCCGCAGCGGTCAGCGTGCGCAACGGGGTCACCTACGGCGCCCTTGGCTTTCCCTTGGCCTTCGTCGCCCTGCCGCTGTACGTGATCTTGCCGAACCACTACGCTACGGTCTTCGGCGTGCCCCTGGCCATGCTCGGCGTTTTGCTGCTGGCCACGCGCCTGCTGGACGCCTTTGCCGACCCATGGATCGGCCGCTGGACCGACACCTGGTTCGCGCATTCCACGCGCCGCGTGCTGGTGATCGGGGCCGCCGCTGCGGTCGTGTTGTCCTTCGGATTTCACGCCCTGTTCTTTCCCCGGGTCAGCGAGCCCACCGCATTGCTCATCTGGTGCGGCGCCTTTCTGGCCCTGACCTACCTTGCCTACAGCGTCCTGTCTGTCGTGCACCAGGCCTGGGGCGCACGCCTGGGGGGCGACGCGACACAGCGTGCCCGCATCGTTGCCTGGCGTGAAGGCCTGGCCTTGGCCGGCGTGCTGGTGGCCAGTGTGTTGCCGTCACTGGCGGGCCTGGGGCCGACCAGTGCCACGTTCGCCGTGGCACTGGTGCTCGGTGTGAGCCTGCTGACCATTGCGCCGCGCAATGCGGACGTGCGCACCAGCCGCCTTGCGCCGTCAATGCGTTTGCCGCTGGCCAATCCGGGCTTTCGGCGCTTGCTCTTGGTCTTCATGGTCAATGGCGTGGCCAGCGCCGTGCCGGCCACCCTGGTGCTGTTCTTCATCCGTGACCGCCTGCAATTGCCGGCCTATGAGCCCCTGTTCCTGTTCAGCTACTTTGCTGCTGGCGCGCTGTCGATGCCGCTGTGGGTTCGGGCCGTGGCGCACTTCGGTCTGGCGCGCTCCTGGCTGGCCGGCATGCTGCTCGCGATCGCGAGCTTTGTCGGCGCAGCTTCGCTGGGCGCCGGTGACCTGGTTGCATTCACCGTGATCTGCGTGGCCAGTGGCCTGGCGCTGGGCGCGGACCTGGCCCTGCCCGGCGCGCTGCTGGCCGGCGTGATCCAGCGCAGCGGGCACAGTGGCCACGCCGAAGGTGCCTACTTTGGCTGGTGGAACTTCGCCACCAAGCTCAATCTGGCGCTGGCAGCGGGTCTGTCGCTGCCACTGCTCAGCGCGTTTGGCTACACGCCCGGCGCGCGCGATGCCGGCGCCTTGCAGGCGCTGGCGCTGGCGTATGGCTTGCTACCCTGCGCACTCAAGCTGTTCGCGGCAGCTTTGCTATACGGCGCTTGGATGCGCCACCCTGTTGGAGACTCGACGTGACATCCCTCGCCCCCACTGCACCCCTGGCCCGCCGCGGCGCGGCCATGCTTCTGGCTGCAACCGCCCTCGTACTGGCCGGCTGTGCCAGCGCGCCGACGCCGGCCGACTACGCGCGGGAGACGCCGCAGCTTGAGTTGCGCAAGTACTTCAACGGCCCCCTCACCGCGCACGGCATCTTCACCGACCGCTCTGGCAAAGTATTGCGCCGCTTCAGCGTCAGGATGACGGGCACCTGGAATGGCAACCAGGGCGTGCTGGACGAAGACTTCACCTACAGCGACGGTAAGAAGGAACGCCGTGTCTGGCGCCTTACCGATCTTGGCAATGGCCGTTACAGCGGCCGCGCCGACGACGTCGTCGGCGAAGCCGTCGGGCAGGCGGCCGGCAACGCCTTGAACTGGCGCTACACACTGGCCCTGCCGGTCGACGGCCGCGTCTGGGAGGTGCAGTTCGACGACTGGATGTACCTGATGGATGAGCGCGTGATGCTCAACAAGGCCGTGATGAGCAAGTTCGGCATCACCCTGGGCGAAGTCACGCTTGCCTTCACCAAACCTTGAGTGGACTGCCAATGCCTTTGAATCCGCGCATCACCCGCTGGGCCGACCAGGTGGTCTGGCTGGTGGGCGCTTCCACCGGCATTGGCCGCGCGACGGCCGAGCAGTTGCACGCCGCCGGCGCGATCGTGATTGCGTCGGCCCGTGACGCTGCCAAGCTGAGCCAGTTCACACAGGGCCGCGCGCGCGCATTTGCATTGCCTTTGGATGTCACTGACCGCGCAGCGCAAAGGGACGCCGCCGCCGCCATCGTCGCGCAGCATGGCCGCATCGACCTGGTGATGTACTGCGCCGGACACTACAAAGCCCAGCGTGCGACCGCTTTCGATCTGGACGAGATGCTCAGGCACCAACAGGTCAATGTCGTCGGTGCGCTCTATCTGCTCGACGCCGTGCTGCCGCAGATGCAAGGCCAGGCGGCTGCCGGCAAGCCCGCGCACATCAGCCTGGTGGCCAGCGTGGCCGGTTACCGCGGCCTGCCGAATTCGCTGGCCTACGGCCCGACCAAAGCCGCGCTGATCAATCTGGCCGAGACCCTCTATCTGGACCTCCAGCCGCAGGGCCTGGGGGTGTCGGTGATTAATCCGGGCTTCGTCGAAACCCCGTTGACGGCCGGCAACAAGTTCAGCATGCCCGCCTTGATGACGCCCGCCGACGCGGCGCGCGAGATCGTGGCGGGGTGGGAAGCGGGCCGCTTCGAGATCCACTTCCCGAAGCGCTTCACACTGTGGCTCAAGGCCATGCGCTTTCTTGGCGATGGCGCCTACTTCGCGGCCATCCGCCGCTCCACCGGGTTATGACCGGGGCACGCTCAGCCGACGCGCGGGTGCAGCGGGCGGTGATCTTCTTTGAGCAACTGAGTCCGGCGGACCTGCCGCGGCTGGGCGAGCTTTACGCTACCGACGCACGCTTCAAGGACCCGTTCAACGACGTGGCTGGCGTACCCGCCATCACGGCCGTCTTCGAGCACATGTACCGCACGCTGAAGTCGCCCCGTTTCGTAGTGCTCGACATCGTTGCCAGCGGCGACGACTGCTTCCTGACCTGGGACTTCCTGTTTCGCTTCAAGCGCTTTTCGCCGCAACTTGACCAGCGTGTGCGGGGCGCAACCCAGCTGCGCTTTGGCGCCAACGGCCAGATCACCCTGCACCGCGACTACTGGGACGCGGCCGAGGAGTTGTACGAGAAGCTGCCCGCGATCGGACCGTTCATGCGCTGGCTCAAGCGCCGCGCGAACGCCTGAGCATCAGCGCTGACCTTCGGTCAGCGTGTCGAGTTGGAAGCGGCCGGACTTGTCGACCAGCCAGATCTCGGTGTACTTGACCTCGCCCATGCGTGCGGGCGGAGGAAACGGGCTGGCCTTCTTGATCATCTCGACCGCCCAAGGCCCGACTTCGGCCGCGGCGGGCTGGCGCACCACGCGCACATTCTTCACGGCGCCGTCGGCGGCAATCTCGGTTTCGATGATGGCAATGCCGTACAACAGGGGCGGCATCTTGCCCTTGTGAATCTGCTTGCCATAGGCCGCATACAGGTGCCGTGCGCCGTCGCTGCGGTACTCAAGCGCCGTTTCGGCAGCCGACTGGCGCTGGAAAGCGCCGCCCACCGGGGGCGTGGTCTTGAACTGCGCCTGGGTTGGCGTGGCGATGAGCCAGCCCGCCAGTGCCAGGGCGCCAAGGAGTGGGGTGCGTTGGAAGTTCATGACTGGCAGTCTAGGCAGGGCCTGCGCCAAACACGCGTGAGCTTGTGCACGGCACCCCGTGCGTTCGTTTGGTTACCGCAGCCAGCCCTTGCGCCGGAAGTAGAACAAAGGCACCGCCACCGAGATGGCCATCAGGGCGATGGCAAACGGGTAGCCAAAGCGCCAGTCGAGCTCGGGCATGTTGCGAAAATTCATGCCGTACAGACTGGCAATCAGCGTCGGCGGCAGCAAGGCCACACTCGCCACCGAGAAGATCTTGATGATCTTGTTCTGGTTGATGTTGATGAAACCGACCGTGGCATCCAACAGGAAGTTGATCTTGTCGAACAGGAATGCGGTGTGGCTGTCGAGTGAGTCGATGTCACGCAGGATCTGACGCGCCTCCTCGAACTGCTCGGCATTGAGCATGCGGCTGCGCATCATGAAGCTGACGGCACGGCGCGTGTCCATCACGTTGCGGCGGATGCGGCCGTTCAGGTCTTCTTCCTTGGCGATGGCTGCCAGCGCCGCGCCGGCCTGCTTGTCGTCAACGTCTTGCGTCAAGACGCCCGCGCCGACCGCTTCGAGCGCGTCGTAGATGCCCTCGAGCGCATCGGCACTGTATTCGGCGTCGGCGTCGTAGAGCTTGAGCAGCACGTCCTTGGCGTCTTCGATCAGCGCTGGAATGCGCCGCGCGCGCAAGCGCAGAAGGCGAAACACTGGCAGGTCTTCGGCATGCACCGAAAACAAGACCTGCTGGTACAGGATGAAGGCCGCGCGCACGTTGCGCGGCGTCACGTCGTCGTCGATCAGGAAGTCGGAGCGGATGTGCAACTCGCCGTTGTCTTCCTCGTAGAAGCGGGCTGACTCTTCCAGGTCATCGTCGACGATGTCGTCCGGGATGACGATGCCAAAGCGCGCCAGGACCCAGGCCTTCTCTTCGACCGTCGGTGACTCAAGATCGACCCAGACCGGGTGCACGTCGGCCAGCGCGGCAGCGCTGTCGATCTCTTCCTGAACCAGCCGGCCATTGACCAGTGTGAAGACATTGAGCATTGAACGCGGCTCCAGCGCGGGACCGCGCAGCAGGCAAAGGGGTCGCGAGGCCCGTGCACCGCCGCAACCCGAGGCGCCATGACCACCGCCGTGGCCGCGGGGGCATCGAGCTGGAGGCCACCTGGGCAGACGCAACTCAAGGCGGTGGCCCTGGCCAAAGACCATCGATTATGGCACCGCACATCGACGTCATTTGGTGTCAGTATCTGTTCATGCCGTTGTCGCAGCTGGTCACCATTCCGTCACTGAAAAGCTCCGACCCAGAGCCCGGCACATCTTGCCTTCGGCCGCCGTCAGGGCCACACTGAATCGGCTCCAGCCCCATCTCCCCCCGCAGTACCCCCACCCCCTACTGCATCTCTTGCCACCCGTCCCCAAGGAGGATTTGATGAACCTGACGATCAGCGGACACCACCTTGAAGTCACCCCGGCCCTGCGCGAATATGTGCTGACCAAACTGGACCGCGTGACCCGGCACTTCGATCAGGTGGTGGACATCACCGTGCTGCTGACCGTTGAGAAGCAGAAGGAGAAGGAACGAAGGCAAAAGGCCGAGGTGACCCTGCATGTGAAGGGCCGCGACATCTACGTCGAACACGCCAGCGAGGACCTCTATGCGGCGATCGACACCTTGATGGACAAGCTCGACCGGCAGGTCATGCGCCACAAAGACCGCGTGCAAGATCATCATCACGAGTCACCGAAGCGAGTCTCGGCAGGCGCATAGAGGTAAGTAAGTAAATGCTCTCAAGCGGCCTGCGGGCCGCTTTTTGTCGACCTCGGCGGTCCGGCTGCGGCAGCGCAGCAAAAGCGCAACACCTCGCCTGCACACCGCCGAGAACGCTGGCGCGTGAGGGGGCGCTTCCTATAATTCGACGCCCTGTCACAGTTCCCGCAGTCAGCCGCCGGACCGCCCCCGTGCGTTGTGCGTTGCGGAAGGACCGCCCCCAATGAATCGACTTGCCTCCATCCTGCCTGCCGCCAACGTCATGGTCGACGTTGAAGCCACGAGCAAGAAGCGTGCTTTCGAACAGGCTGGCGTGCTGTTCGAGAACCAGCACTCGATTGCGCGAGCCACCGTGTCCGACAACCTGTTCGCCCGCGAACGTCTGGGCTCGACCGGCCTGGGCCATGGCGTGGCGATTCCTCACGGGCGCATCAAGGGGTTGAAGAACCCGCTGGCCGGCGTGCTACGCGTACAGCAGCCGATCGCCTTTGACGCGCCTGACGATGAACCGGTCTCGCTACTGATTTTTCTGTTGGTGCCAGAAGCGGCAACACAGCGGCATCTGGACATCCTGTCCGAGATCGCCGAGATGCTCTCGGACCGCACGCTGCGTGAGCGCCTCAAGGCCGAGCCCAACGCGGCTGGCCTGCACAAGCTGATTGCCGACTGGGAGCCGCTCAAGTCGGTGGCCTGACCCCCGCCTGGGCTGCGCGCCATGAAGCCCACCTCCATCAGCGCCGAAGCCCTGTTCGAGGAGCACCGCGAGGCACTGCATTGGGAGTGGGTTGCGGGCCACGCCCACCCCGAGCGCCGCTTTGACGAAGCCGCCGTGCTCGACGCCCGCTCCGCGGCCGACCTGATCGGCTACCTCAACTACATCCACCCCTACCGGGTGCAAATCGTCGGGCGCCGCGAGGTCGGCTACCTGAGCCAAGCCAGCGACGAAGTGATTGAACGCAGGGTCGCACGCATCGTCACACTCGAGCCGCCGATGATCATCGTCGCCGACGGGCAAGCGCCGCCCAACCGCCTGGTCGCGCTGTGCGACCGAGCTGACATCCCGCTCTTCGTGACCGCCGAATCGGCCGGTCACGTGATCGACGTCGTGCGCGCCTACCTGGGGCACTTGTTTGCCGAGCGCACGACGCGGCACGGCGTGTTCATGGACATCCTCGGTCTGGGTGTGCTGCTCACCGGCGAGTCCGGCCTGGGCAAGAGCGAACTGGGCCTCGAACTGATCTCACGCGGCCATGGCCTGGTCGCGGACGACGCCGTCGACCTCTACCGCATCTCACAAACCGCGCTGGAAGGCCGCTGCCCCGCTCTGCTCCTGAACCTGCTGGAGGTGCGGGGCATCGGCCTGCTGGACATCAAGGCCATCTTTGGCGAGACCGCTGTGCGTCGCAAGATGCGACTCAAGCTGATAGTCCACCTGGTGCGCAAAGAGACCATGGAGCGCGAGTTCGAGCGCCTGCCCTACGAGCCGCTGTACGAGGACATCCTGGGCGTGAACGTGCGCAAGGTGGTGATTGCGGTGGACGCTGGGCGCAACCTGGCCGTGCTGGTCGAGGCGGCCGTGCGCAACACGGTGCTTCAACTGCGCGGCATTGACACCTACGCCGAGTTTGTGCGCCGCCATCAACTCGCGATGGACCAACAAGAGAAGGACTGAGGCCCTACTTCGGCCGGTGCACGCAAGCCGGCTTGGTGCAGTTGGCGTACAAGGCCAGCGAGTGATCTTGCAGCGCAAATCCGCGCACCTGCGCGACGGCGCGCTGCCGGGTCTCGATCTCGGCGTCGTAGAACTCCTCGACCCGCCCGCAGGTCAAGCACACCAAGTGATCGTGGTGCTGGCCCTCATTGAGCTCGAACACCGACTTGCCGCTCTCGAAGTTGCTCCGCGTCAGCAGCCCAGCCTGCTCGAACTGCATCAGCACCCGGTAGACCGTGGCCAGGCCCACGTCAGCGCCGTCCGTCAAAAGCGCCTTGTAGACGTCCTCCGCAGTCATGTGCCGCACAGCCGCACGCTGAAAGACCTCAAGGATCTTGATGCGCGGCAGCGTCGCCTTCAGGCCGCTGCTCTTGAGTTCGTCGGCGTGCGTCATCGATGGCAAGGGGGGCCAGTAGAATCGTGTGCATCATAGCCAGCGCTGCGCTGCCGATACCGCGTCGGCGCTATCCCATGCCCCGCTCCCACCCCTTTTGCCGTGCCACGGCCCTTGTCCTGCTCCCGTTGCTGCTGCTGGGTGCCGGCTGCAGTTCCATCCAGGGTGATCGCCTGCTCGGGGCCATCACGCCCTACCGCATCGACGTGATGCAGGGCAATGTGATCACCAAAGAGTTGGCCGCCAACGTCAAGCCGGGCATGAGCCGCGAGCAAGTGCGCGATTTGCTGGGCTCACCGCTGCTCACGAGCAGCTTTCATGCCGATCGCTGGGACTACGTTTTCACCATGCGGCGTCAGGGCGTCGAGCCGCAACGACGCAGCGTCGTTGCTTTCTTCAAAGGCGACGCACTTGAGCGCCTGGAAGTGCCCGAACTGCCGTCAGAGAAAGAGTTTGTCAGCTCGATCCGTGCCGCGCGTGCCAGCGGCGCCGAGCCCGTGCTGGCCTTGAGCGAAGAGCAACGCAAGGCGCTACCGCCGCCCTTGAAGGGCGAGGCGGCTGCGACGGCGCAGCCGCTGGGCGCCAATCGGCCCTACCCGCCGCTCGAAGCGCCATGACGTCGGTGCCGCTGCAGCCTGCGGTGGCCACCGGGGGGCCGTTGAGAGTGGCCGTGGCTGGCGCCTCGGGCCGTATGGGCCAGATGCTGATTGAAGCGGTGAACGGTGCGCCTGACTGCGCACTCGCCGCCACGCTCGACATCGGCGTGGACTTGCGCTCGACGCTGTGCGCTGCGCAAGTGCTGATCGACTTCACACGACCCGAAGGCACGCTGGCACACCTGGCAATCTGCCGCGAGTTCGGTGTCAAAGCGGTGATCGGCACGACAGGCTTCAGCGATGCCGAGAAAGCCGAGATCGCCGCGCACGCCCGTCACATCGCCATCGTGATGGCGCCCAACATGAGCGTCGGCGTGAATGTCGTTTTCAAGCTGCTCGACCTGGCTGCGCGCGCCCTGGCCGAGGGTTACGACATCGAAATCGTTGAAGCCCACCACCGCCACAAGGTCGACGCCCCCAGCGGCACGGCCTTGAAGATGGGTGAAGTCGTTGCCGCCGCCCTCGGCCGCGACCTGAAAGACTGCGCCGTGTACGCGCGCCAGGGCGTCACCGGCGAGCGCGATCCCAGCAGCATCGGTTTTGCCACCGTGCGCGGCGGCGACATCGTGGGCGACCACAGCGTCATGTTCTGCGGCACCGGCGAGCGCATCGAGATCACCCACAAGAGCGCCAGCCGCGCCACCTATGCGCAAGGCGCGCTGAGGGCGGCGCGCTTCCTTGCCGACAAACCCACCGGCCTGTTTGGCATGGACCATGTCCTCGGACTGAGCTGACAGCGCATGGACGGCTTCACCACCTTCTGGAGCGGCAGTGATGCTGTGGGCCGTGCGGTTGCGCTGCTCTTGTTGGCCATGTCGGTGAGTGCCTGGGTCACGATCCTGTGGAAAGTCTGGGCCTTGCAGCGTGCGCGGCGTGATGTGGCCCGCGCGGTGCCGGCGTTCTGGGCGGCGCCCAGCCTGGATGAAGGGCGCCAGCGCCTGTTGGCACTAGACCGGGAGCAGGTGCTGTTGCCGCTGCTCGATGCGGCCACCGCCACACCCTTGCCGGGCACGCTCGACAGCGGCGCCCACCTCGACTCGCAGCTAACGCGGCGCCTGCGCGACGCATTGCACCGCGGCCTGGCCCACCTGCAGTTCGGCCAGGTGTTGCTGGCCTCGATCGGCAGCACCTCGCCCTTCATCGGCCTGTTCGGCACGGTCTGGGGCATCTACCACGCCCTGGCCAGCATCGCCGCCGCCGGCACCCTGACGATTGACAAGGTCGCCGGCCCAGTTGGTGAGGCCTTGATCATGACGGCCGCCGGCCTGGCCGTGGCCAACCCAGCCGGGCTGGCCTAAAACCAGTTCGGCAAGTGGGTCGGTGCGGCCGAAGCCGAGCTTGAAGGCTTTGCCCACGACCTGCGCGAGATGCGCATCGACAAAGAGCGCTGACATGGCCTTCGGCCGCCTCGAACGCAGCTCGCGGCCGGCGCCGATGAGCGACATCAACATGACGCCGCTGATCGACGTGATGCTGGTGCTGCTGGTCATCTTCATCATCACCGCGCCCTTGATGACCTCAAGCCTCAAGCTCGACCTGCCCAAGACCGACGCGGCCACGCCGACCAGTGCGCCGGCGTTCATCGCCCTGGCCATCACTGCCGATGGCAAGCTGTACTTCGGCGACGAAGCCCTGGCGCGTGACGCGCTGGCCGTGCGCGTCGCTGCCTCCGCCAAAGCCAACCCGCAACTTGAAGTGCAACTGCGCGCCGACCAGAAGGTGCCCTACGGTCAGGTCGCCGAGTTGCTGGCCTTGATTCAGGCCGCCGGCCTGACCCGCATCGGCTTCGTCACGGAAGCGCCGAAGTAAGCGCGCTGGCCGCGCAGGGCCAAACTTCGCACTTCTACAATCGACGGATGAACGAGAAATACGTCCCCGCCGAAGTCGAAGCCGCCGCCCAGGCGCACTGGCAGGCCCGCGACGCCTACCGCGTCGTCGAAGACACAAGCAAGCCCAAGTTCTACGCCTGCTCGATGCTGCCCTACCCAAGCGGCAAGCTGCACATGGGCCATGTGCGCAACTACACCATCAACGACATGCTGACGCGCTCGCTGCGCATGCAGGGCATGAACGTGCTGATGCCGATGGGCTGGGATGCCTTCGGCCTGCCGGCCGAGAACGCGGCCATGGACAACGGCGTACCCCCCGCCGCCTGGACGCGCCAGAACATCGCCGACATGAAGGCCCAGATGCAGCCGCTGGGCATGGCCATCGACTGGGCCCGCGAAGTCGCCACCTGCGACCCGAACTACTACAAATGGAACCAGTGGTTCTTCCTCAAGATGCTCGAGAAGGGCGTCGCCTACCGCAAGACCCAGATTGTCAACTGGGACCCGGTCGACCAGACCGTGCTCGCCAACGAGCAGGTCATTGACGGCCGCGGCTGGCGCTCCGACGCGCTGGTGGAAAAGCGCGAAATTCCCGGCTACTACTTCGCGATCACGAAGTACGCCGACGAATTGCTGGCCAATGTGGCCGACCCTGATTGCCCGGGCTACCTGCACGGTTGGCCAGAGCGCGTGCGTCTTATGCAGGAGCACTGGATCGGCAAGAGCGAAGGCCTGCGCTTCGCCTTCACGCATGACATCCGCGACGAGAAGCGACAGGTGATCGGCGACGGCCGCATGTATGTGTTCACGACACGCGCTGACACCATCATGGGCGTCACGTTCTGCGCCGTGGCGCCGGAGCACCCGCTGGCCGCTCACGCCGCCAAAGGCAACCCGACGCTGGCCGCCTTCATCGACGCCTGCGTCAAGGGCGGCACGACGGAGGCCGAAATGGCCACCAAGGACAAAGAAGGCCTGCCCACCGGCCTGACGGTCATGCACCCGATCACCGGCGAGGCCATCGACGTCTGGGTTGGCAACTACGTGCTGATGGGCTACGGCGACGGTGCCGTGATGGGCGTGCCGGCGCACGACGAGCGCGACTTCACCTTTGCCCGCAAGTACCGGCTGCGCATCAAGCCGGTGATCGATGTCGCTGGCCAGGCTTACTCCATCGCGGGCTGGCAGGACTGGTATGGCGACAAGCAGCGTGGACGCTGCATCGCCTCTGGCGTGCTCGATGGCCTGGCCTACCAGGAAGCCGTCGACGCGGTGGCCGACCTGCTGGCATTGCAAGGCCTGGGCGAGAAGAAGACCACTTGGCGCCTGCGCGACTGGGGCATCAGCCGCCAGCGCTACTGGGGCACACCGATCCCCATCATCCACTGCCCCACTTGCGGTGATGTGCCCGTGCCCGAGAAGGACTTGCCGGTGATGCTGCCGGAAGACCTGGTGCCCGACGGCAGCGGCAACCCGTTGCGCAAGAACGCGCAATTCCTGAACGTGGCTTGTCCAAAGTGCGGCGCGGCCTCGCAGCGCGAAACCGACACGATGGACACCTTCGTCGATTCGGCCTGGTACTACATGCGCTATGCCTGCCCGGATGCCAAGGACAGCATGGTCGATGCGCGCAACGACTACTGGATGCCGATGGACCAGTACATCGGCGGCATC
>JANNGJ010000143.1:0-3758 GCA_031403815.1 Burkholderiales bacterium
CCCGGCGCGACCTGGTCGAAGCGGCGTACACGCTGGGCAGCAGCGATGCGAGCCTGGTCAAGCGCGTGCTGATCCCCGGCGCCGCGCCCGAAATAGCAGAGACCCTGCGCATGGTGCTCGGCTGGGCCTGGACCTACGTCATCGTGGCTGAGCTGATTGGTGCCTCGAGCGGCATTGGTCACATGATCACCGACAGCCAGGCGCTGCTGGCCACCGACCAGATCATCTTCGGCATCATCGTCATCGGCCTGATCGGGCTGGTCAGCGACTTCGCCTTCAAATGGGCCAATCGGCGCTTGTTCCCCTGGGCGCAACTGGGGCGTTGAGCATCATGAGCAATCCCATCCTCACCGTGCGCGGCGTCGAGCGCCGCTTCGCTTCCGCCACAGGTTCTACGCTGGCGCTGCAGGCCACCGACCTCGACGTCGCCGAGAACGACTTCATCACCATCCTGGGCCCCAGCGGCTGCGGCAAGAGCACGCTGCTGCGCATCGTCGCGGGCCTGGACCGCCAGACCGCCGGCGAGGTGCTGCTCGACGGGCAGCGCATCGAAGGCCCGGGGGCAGACCGGGGCGTGGTGTTCCAGAGCTACACCCTGTTCCCCTGGCTCACCGTGCGCGACAACGTCTGCTTCGGCCTGGTCGAGCGCGGCCTGCCGCGCGCGCAGCAGTTGGAGATCGCCGATGCCTTCCTGAACAAGGTCGGCCTGCGCGGCTTCGAGCACCACTACCCGAAACAACTCTCCGGCGGCATGCAGCAGCGCGTGGCCATCGCGCGCGCTCTCGCCAACGGCCCGCGCATGCTGCTGATGGACGAGCCCTTCGGTGCCCTCGACCACCAGACCCGCGAGCTGATGCAGGAGTTGCTGCTCGGCATCTGGGAAGCCGAGAAGAAGACGGTGCTCTTCGTCACCCACGACATCGACGAGGCCGTCTTCATGGGCAGCCGCGTGGTGGTGATGAGCGCGCGGCCGGGTCGCATCAAGCTCGACCGCAAGGTCGACATCCCGCACCCGCGCCACTACTCCGTCAAGACCACGCCCGCGTTCATGGAAGTCAAGGCCGAGCTGACCGAGCAGGTGCGGGTGGAGGTGAGGGCGGCGCAGGCGGCGATGGCGGCGGCGGGCTGAAGTCGGCGTGGCCGGCGCTCAAACGGCCACGGGGGCCTTGATCGCCGGGTGCGGGTCGTAGCCCTCCACCGCAAAGTCCTCAAACGCGTAGTCGAAGATCGACGCCGGCCGGCGCTGGATCACCAGTGTCGGGTAGGGCCGTGGCGCGCGTGCGAGCTGCGTGGCCACCTGCTCATGGTGGTTGCTGTAGATGTGGCAATCGCCGCCGGTCCAGATGAAGTCGCCGACGTCCAGGTCGCACTGCTGCGCCAGCATGTGCGTGAGCAGGGCGTAGCTGGCGATGTTGAAGGGCACGCCCAGAAAGATGTCGGCGCTGCGCTGGTAGAGCTGGCAGGACAGTTTGTTGTCGGCCACGTAGAACTGGAAGAAGGCGTGGCAGGGCATCAGCGCCATCTGGCTCAGCTCGGCCACGTTCCAGGCGCTGACGATGATGCGGCGCGAGTCGGGGTTGGTCTTGAGTTGCTTGACGACTTCGGCGATCTGGTCGATGTGGCCGCCGCCCGGGGTGGGCCACGAGCGCCATTGCACGCCGTAGACCGGGCCGAGGTCGCCGTCGGGCTTGGCCCACTCGTTCCAGATCGTCACGCCGCGCTCTTGCAGCCAGGTGGCGTTGCCGTCGCCACGCAGGAACCACAGCAACTCGAGGATGATGGACTTGAGGTGCACCTTCTTGGTCGTCACCAGCGGAAAGCCCTCGGCGAGGTCAAAGCGCAACTGCTGGCCAAACACACTGCGCGTGCCGGTGCCGGTGCGGTCGGCCTTGTCGACGCCATGCTCGAACACATGGCGCATGAAGTCTTCGTACTGCGAGCGCACGGGCGGGGGCGGGTGCTTGGGTGATGCCACGTCAATAGGTCCCGAACAGGGTGTCTAGGGCTTCCTGGATCACGGCCCGGGTTTCGCGCAAGTTGGCCACGGTCTTGCGCAGCTCGGTCAGGGGCACGGCGCCCATCGCGGCGGTGTCGAGCACGACGTTGTCGGCGCCGATGATGAAGGCCGGGTTGAGGTTGCGCGCGCGTGGGCCGAACACGGCTTCTCGACGCAAGGGCACAACGACGCGGGTGTTCAAGGCGTCAATATGATCGTTCTGCACATCGAGCAAATAGGGCGTGTGCTTGCGCTCGACGGCGTGCGGGTTGGCGTAGACATCGAGCCGGGCCATGGCGATGCGCTCAGCCGCCCTTCATGAAGCTGCGGTACTTCGCCAGCGGCAGACCTTCGCGTTCAATGCGCGCGTTGTAGGCGGCGATGGCGTCCTTGTTCTCTTTGTTCCAGCGTTCCCAGTAGCGCTTTCGCACCTCGGCGGTGAGCAGGGCGTCAACGGTCTGCGAAACATTCATGCCGAGTTCGCGTGCGGCGTCGAGCACCTTGGCATTCAGGCTCAGGTTGGTTGCGCGCCTGGGGGCATCGTCAAATCGCATCATCCGGGGCCTCCATCCATCGTGCGCACGAATTATGCACTTGCGCCCGTGTGGGCTGGCGCCAAGTCGAACTGCATTGCCGCCAGCCGCGCATACAAGCCGCCGCGCGCCACCAGCTCGGCGTGGGTGCCGGTGTCGACGATCTGGCCGTGGTCGAGCACGACGATGCGGTCGGCGCGCTGCACGGTGGCCAGGCGGTGGGCGATGACCAGGGTGGTGCGCCCGCGCATGGCCGATTCGAGGGCCGCCTGGACCATGCGCTCGCTCTCGGCGTCGAGCGCGCTGGTGGCTTCGTCGAGCAGCAGCAGCGGCGGGTTCTTCAGCATCGCGCGGGCAATGGCGATGCGCTGGCGCTGGCCGCCCGACAAGCGCACCCCGCGCTCGCCGAGGTAGGTGGCGTAGCCCTCGGGCAGGGCACGGATGAAGTCGTCAGCGAAGGCTGCCTTGGCCGCGGCGATGACCTCGTCGTCACTCGCATCGGGGCGGCCGTAGCGGATGTTTTCCAGCGCGCTGGTCGAGAACACCACGCTGTCTTGCGGCACGATGCCCACGCGCTGGCGCAAGGCGGCCAGGGCCAGTTCGCGGATGGGCACGCCGTCGATGGCGACACTGCCGTGCTGGGCGTCGTAGTAGCGCAGCAAGAGCTGCAGCACGGTGCTTTTTCCCGCGCCGCTGGGCCCGACGATGGCCACGGTTTCGCCGGGGCGCACTTCGAGGTTGATGTCGCGCAGGGCCGGCTGCAAAGGCCGCGACGGGTAGTTGAAGCTGACGCCCGTGAAGCGTACCGAGGAGCCGCCGTGGGCGGCGGGCAGTGCGCGCGGGGCAGCCGGCTCGGCCACCGGCGAGCGCAGCACCAGCAGCTCCATCAGGCGTTCGGTCGCGCCGGCGGCGCGCAGCAGGTCGCCATACACCTCGGAGAGCACCGCCACGCTCGACACCAGGATCAGCACATAGACGACGGTCTGGCCCAGGTGGCCCGGGCTGATCTTGCCCGCCAGCACCGCCTGGGTGCCCTGGTACAGGCCCCACAGCAGGGCGCCGAAGGTGGCGGTGATGATGAAGGCCACCAGCATCGCCCGCACCCGGGTGCGCTTGCGTGCGGTGTCGAAAGCGTTCTCGGTGGCGAGCGCAAAGCGCGCTGCTTCGCGGCCCTCCTGTGTGTAGCTCTGCACCACGGGAATGGCGTTCAGCACCTCGGCGGCGATGGC
>JANNGJ010000144.1:0-4473 GCA_031403815.1 Burkholderiales bacterium
GGTCCTGGCAGATCTTCCAGAAGCGCCCCGCGTCCGGAATCACCGGTGCGCCTTCGTACATGACGATGGTGGCGCCGTTCGACAGCGGGCCGTAGCAGACGTAACTGTGCCCGGTGACCCAGCCGACGTCGGCCGTGCACCAGAAGATGTCGTCGTCGCGGATGTCGAACACCCACTGCATGGTCATCTGCACGCCGAGCAGGTCGCCGGCGGTCGAGTGCTGGATGCCCTTGGGCTTGCCGGTCGAGCCGGAGGTGTACAGCAGGTACAGCGGATGCTCGGCCTCGACCCACTCGGGCGCGCAGTCGGCGGATTGTTTCGCGACGAGTTCGTGCCACCACAGGTCGCGGCCGGCCTTCATCGGCACGTCGTGCTTCGTGCGCTGGTAGACGATGACCTTCTCGATGGTCTTGCTGCCGCCGGTCAGCGCCTCGTCGGCAGCTTTCTTCAGTTCGACGATGTGGCCGCCACGGTGCGCGCCGTCGGCCGTGATCAGCAGCCTGGCGCCGGCGTCCTCGATGCGGTCCTTCAGCGACTGCGCCGAGAAACCGCCGAACACCACGGAGTGGATCGCGCCGATGCGCGCGCAGGCCTGCATCGCGATCACCGCCTCCGGCGTCATCGGCAGGTAGATGTTGACCCGGTCACCCTTCCGGATGCCGAGCGACTTCAGGGCGTTGGCGAGCTTGCAGACCTCGGCGTGCAGCTGGCGGTAGGTGAGCTTGCGCACCTCGCCCTTCTCGCCCTCGCCGATGATGGCGACCTTGTCGCCGCGCTTGTCGAGGTGGCGGTCCAGGCAATTCCACGACGCGTTCAGCGTGCCGTCGGTGAACCAGCGGTAGTTCGGCGCCTGCGATTCGTCGAGCACGACGGAGAAAGGCTTCTGCCAGTTGATCTCGGTGTGGGCCAGGCGCGCCCAGAAGGCGGTGGAGTCGGCGGCGGCATCGCGCAGCGCCTTGAGCCTGGCTGCGTCGAGGCGGGCCTTCTTCACGAAGTCCGGGCGCGGCGGGAAGCTGCGCGTCTCGTTCAGAACGGATTCGAGGTCCTGGTCGGCCACGCCACCCTCCTCGCGGTACTGAGGTTGGGGATTATGCCCTGCGTCAGCCGTGATCCGCGATGCGCCGGTCCTTGGTCTCGCGCAGGAACAAGGTGCCGATCACGAGCGACATCAGCGCGACGCCGACCGGATACCAGAGCCCGGCGTAGATGTTGCCGGAGGCCGCGACCATCGCCGTCGCCAGCAGCGGCAGCATGCCGCCGAACCAGCCGTTGCCGATGTGGTACGGCAGCGACATCGAGGTGTAGCGGATGCGGGTCGGGAACAGTTCGACGAGGAAGGCCGCGATCGGGCCGTAGACCATGGTCACGTACAGCACCAGCACCACGAGCAACGCCAGCGTGGCGGCATAGTCGATCCGGTCCCTGTCCGCCGCCGGCGGATAGCCGGTCGCCTGCAGCGCCTGCCTGACCTTCGCCTCGTCCCAGCCCTGGATCACGGTGTCGCCGATGCTCGTGACGACGGCCGCATCCCCGACCGCGGGCTTCGACTCGAACGACAGGCCCGACTTGGTCAGGAAGTCCTTGGCGCGGTCGCACTCGGTGAAGCGCGTGCCCGGCAGGATGAAGATGTGGAATTCGCAGTCGCTCGCGGCCACCGTGATCGTCGTGCGCGCCTGGTAATCGGCCAGCGCCGGGTTCACCGTCCGCGTCAGCGCGCCGAAGATCGGGAAATAGGTCAGCGCCGCGAGCAGGCAGCCGGCCATGATGATGCGCAGCCGGCCGATGCGGTCGGAGAGCCAGCCGAAGAACACGAAGAACGGCGTCGCGATCAGCAAGGACGCGCCGATCAGCGTGTAGGCCGTCAGGTAGTCGACCTTGAGCGTGATGGTCAGGAAGAACAGCGCGTAGAACTGGCCTGTGTACCAGACCACGCCCTGGCCGGCAGTGGCGCCGAGCAGCGCCAGCAGCACGACCTTGTTGTTCGGATATTTCAGGAACGAGTCGCGCAGCGGCGAGGTGCTGCCCTTGCCCTCCGCCTTCATGCGCTGGAACACCGGCGACTCCTCGAGCTTGAGCCGGATGTAGACCGAGACCGCGAGCAGCAGCACCGAGCCCAGGAAGGGAATGCGCCAGCCCCAGGCGGCAAAGGCAGTGACCTTGGTCTGCACGCCGCCGATCAGCACTTCGACCTCCGGGTAGTTGGCGTTGACGTAGATCTGTGTGAACAGAATGACGATCAGCGACAGCAGCAGTCCCAGGGTGGCCGTGGTCTGGATCCAGGCGGTGAAAAAGCCGCGCCGGCCTTTGGGCGCGTGCTCCGCCACATAGGTGGCTGCGCCGCCGTACTCGCCGCCCAGGGCCAGGCCCTGCAACATGCGCAGGGCGATCAACGCCACCGGCGCCACCCAGCCGAGCACTTCATAGCCCGGCAGGCAGCCGACGATGAAGGTCGACAGGCCCATGATCACGATCGTGATCAGGAAGGTGTGCTTGCGTCCGACCAGATCGCCCAGGCGACCGAACACCAGCGCGCCGAAGGGCCGCACGAGGAAGCCTGCGGCGAAGGCCAGCAGGGCGAAGACGTTGCGTGTGGCCTCGGGGTAGTTGGAGAAGAACTGGGCGCCGATGATGGCGGCCAACGAGCCGTAGAGGTAGAAGTCGTACCACTCGAAGATGGTGCCCAGCGACGAGGCAAGGATGACCTTCTTTTCCTCGCGCGTCATCGGCGTCTTGGCGGCGTTGCCGGCGGCAAGCGGTGCGCCGGGCGGCGCGGTGGTGGATGAACTCATGGCCATGGGTGGTGTCTCCTGAATCGGGCAGGTTGCCGAGGTTCGGCAAGTGGCGCCACTTTAGGAAACTGCTCTGACCGTCGACTGACGCGAAACCAACGCTGGCTGACGCCAAACTGAGGCCAAACTGACAAGACGCTCGGCGGCGCCCTGAGCGGTGCGTGTACCCAGCTTGTTCCCAGCCCGCCGGTGGGGCGCTGTGGGCGCCGATAATCGCGCGTCGTCAGCCCCTCGAAAGCCGCCCATGCCACGCCAGACCAAGATCGTCGCGACCCTCGGGCCCGCGTCGTCCACGCCCGAGATGCTCGAGCGGCTGATCAACGCCGGCGTCGATGTGGTGCGCCTGAACTTCTCGCACGGCACGGCGCAGGACCACATCGACCGGGCTGCCATGGTGCGGGCCGCGGCCGACCGCTGCGGCCGCTCGGTGGCCATCATGGCTGACCTGCAGGGCCCGAAGATCCGGGTCGGCAAGTTCGAGGGCGGCCAGACCGATCTGGTGGTCGGGCAGAAGTTTGTGCTCGACGGTGGGCGCCAGGAACTCGGCACCAACGACAGCGTCGGCCTCGACTACAAGGAGCTGCCGCGCGATGTGAAGCCCGGCGACACCCTCTTGCTCAACGATGGCCTGCTGGTGTTGATCGTCGATGACGTGCGCGGCGAGCAGGTCCACACCACGGTCAAGGTCGGCGGCGTGCTGTCCAACAACAAGGGCATCAACAAGCAGGGCGGCGGCCTGACGGCGCCGGCCCTGACCGGCAAGGACATGGAAGACATCAAGACGGCGATGTCCTTCCAGGCCGAGTACCTGGCGGTGAGCTTCCCGAAGAACGCCACCGACATGGAAATGGCGCGCCAGCTGGCCAACGTGGCCGGCGAGCCGTGGCGGCACAAGCCGGGGCTGATCGCCAAGATCGAGCGCAGCGAGGCGATTCCGGTGCTGGAGAGCATCGTGCGCGCGAGCGACGGCATCATGGTGGCGCGCGGCGACCTGGCCATCGAAGTCGGCAACGCCTCGGTGCCGGCGCTGCAAAAACGCATGATCAAGTTGGCCCGCTCGCTCGACAAGCTGACCATCACGGCGACCCAGATGATGGAGTCGATGATGGTCAACCCGGTGCCCACGCGGGCCGAGGTCAGCGACGTGGCCAACGCCGTGCTCGACGGCACCGACGCGGTGATGCTGAGTGCCGAAACCGCGGCCGGCAAGTACCCGGTCGAAACGGTCGAGATCATGGCCGCCATCTGTGTCGAGGCCGAGCGCACCGAAGAGGTCAAGCTCGACGCCGACTTCAGCAACAAGCACTTTGGTCGCATCGACCAGACGATTGCCATGGGCGCCTTGTTCACCGCCTATCACCTCGGTTGCAAGGCCATCCTGGCCCTGACGGAATCAGGCTCGACCGCGCTGTGGATGAGCCGCTACAACATCCACACCCCCATCTTCGGCCTGACCTCGCAGCCCGTGAGCCAGCGCCGCATGGCGCTGTACCGCAACGTGCGCCCGCTGCTGATGCCCAACTTCGGCGACCGCGACAAGGCCCTGGCCGCGGCCGAGAAAATCCTGGTCGATCGCGGCGTGTTGAAGCCCGGCGACACCTATGCCATCACCTGCGGCGAGCCGATGGGGCACCCGGGCGGCACCAACATGCTGAAGGTCTGCCGGGTCGGCTGAGCGCCCTAG
>JANNGJ010000145.1:0-5648 GCA_031403815.1 Burkholderiales bacterium
ATTCAGCTGGCGCTGGCCACGCCGGTGCAGTTCTGGCTGGGCGCGCGTTTCTACCGCGCGGGCTGGAAGGCTCTCAGGGCAGGCAGCGGCAACATGGACCTGCTGGTTGCCTTGGGCACCAGCGCCGGCTATGGACTGAGCTTGGTGCAGTTGCTGCGGTATGGCAACCAGAGCATGCAGCTGTACTTCGAAGCCTCGGCGGTGGTGATCACCCTGGTGCTGCTGGGCAAGTGGATGGAGACACGGGCCAAGCGGCAGACCACCGAAGCCATACGGGCGCTGAACGCGTTGCGCCCCGAGACCGCGCGCGTGCGGCGAGACGGTGTCGATACCGAAGTGCCGGTCAGCCAAGTGCGCGTCGGCGACGCGGTCGTCGTGCGCCCCGGCGAGCGGCTGCCGGTGGACGGTCAAGTACTTGATGGCAGCAGCGATGTCGACGAATCGCTGATCACCGGCGAGAGTTTGCCGGTTGCCAAGCACGCGGGTGACAAGGTCACCGGCGGTGCGGTCAACGGCCAGGGCCTGCTGGTGGTGAAGGCGACCGCAGTAGGAGCCGAGTCGACGCTGGCGCGCATCGTGCGGCTGGTGGAATCGGCGCAGGCGAAGAAGGCGCCCATCCAGCGCCTGGTGGACCGCGTGAGTGCCGTCTTCGTGCCGGTGGTCATCGTCATCGCGTTCGTCACCGTCCTGGGCTGGGGTCTGACGACGGGCAACTGGGAAGCCGCCATCCTGAACGCGGTGGCAGTGCTCGTCATCGCCTGCCCTTGCGCTCTGGGGCTGGCAACGCCAACCGCCATCATGGTCGGCACCGGCGCCGCCGCCAAACGCGGCATCCTGATCAAGGACGCCGAGGCGCTGGAGGTGGCGCACGGCGTCAAGGTGGTGGCCTTCGACAAGACCGGCACGCTCACCGTGGGCAAGCCCGAGCTCATGGCGGCGGTGCCCTCGGCGTCCGCCGGCACGGACCCAGCCGTGCAGCGGGCGGCGCTGCTCGCAGCAAGCGCGGCGGTGCAGGCCGGCAGCGAGCATCCGCTGGCTTCGGCCGTGACGAACACGGCAAAGGGCGAGGGGCTCGTCATCGCACCCGCGACGGGTGTGCGTGCCGTGGCAGGCCGCGGTGTCGCTGCACTTGTGCAAGGCCGCGAGCTGCGCCTGGGCAGCACCCGCTTCATGCAGGAGTTGGGCGTCGATGTCGCGCCGCTGGCCAGCGAGGCGGCCGCATGGCAGGCGCGCGGCTGCACGGTCTCGTGGCTGGCCGAGGTGCCTGCTGGCTCACCGACCAACGACGCGGCCAAGCCCAGCCTGCTGGGTCTGCTGGCCTTCGGCGACGCCCCGAAGGCCAGCGCCGCAGCAGCCGTCACCGCATTGCAGAAGATGGGCATCCGCTCGGTGCTCATCACCGGCGACAACGCCGGCAGCGCGCGCGGTGTGGCACAGGCTGTCGGCATCACCGATGTGCATGCCGACGTGTTGCCCGAGCACAAGGCCGACATCGTGACGCAGCTCAAATCCGGTGGCGAACGTGTCGCGATGGTCGGCGACGGCATCAACGACGCGCCTGCGCTGGCCATTGCCGACGTCGGCATCGCCATGTCCACCGGCACCGACGTGGCCATGCACACGGCGGGCATCACGCTGATGCGCGGCGACCCTTCGCTGGTGGCTGATGCGATCGACATCTCGCGCCGCACCTACGCCAAGATCCGGCAGAACCTGTTCTGGGCCTTCATCTACAACATCGTGGGCATCCCGCTGGCGGCGTTCGGTCTGCTGAACCCGGTGATCGCTGGTGCGGCGATGGCCTTCAGCAGTGTCAGTGTGGTCAGCAACGCGCTGCTGCTGCGGCGCTGGAAGGGAGCGCCGCGATGAACGACGCCGAGCAGTTCAACATCGGCGAGGCGGCGTCGCGCTCAGGCGTGTCGGCCAAGATGGTGCGGCACTACGAGTCGCTGGGGCTGCTGCCGGCGGTGGCGCGAACCGATTCCGACTACCGGCGCTATGGCGAGAAGGAGGTGCACACGCTGCGCTTCGTGCGCCGTGCGCGCGAGCTGGGTTTCAGCATGGCCGAGATCGCCGAGCTGCTGAAGCTGTGGCAGAACCGCCGCCGCGCCAGCGCCGACGTGAAGCGCATCGCCGAGCGGCATGTCGCCGACCTGGAGCGGCGCATGGCGGCGATGGCGGAGATGCGCGACTCGCTGAAGCACCTGGCCGATTGCTGCCAGGGCGACCAGCGCCCAGGTTGCCCCATCCTCGAAGAACTGTCGGGTCACAACGCCGCCGTGTCCTGAGCCGACGCCAACTGCCGCCGCGTGAACCACACGGTGAGCAGTGGCAACAGCACCCACTGCAGCAGCGGCGCAAGGCCGATCCCGGTGCCGGGCAGCAGCGGCATCACCGGCAGGTAGGTCCAGCTCCCGACCCAGTGCCCGCGTGTCGCCAGCCACTCGATGGCGGCGGTGATCGAAACGCCGATGGCAACGAACCAGACCAGTTGCCAGCCGCTCGCCGCCACGACCCAGCGACGGCGGCGGGCGAAGACAGCGACAGCACCGTAGGCCAGCAACATGATGACCATGTCGCCGACGGTGGCCTGCAGGCAGGCCTTCGTCACCTGCGCGTGCGGCAGGGCGGCCATGCCGGCGTACAAGGGCGCCTGCAAGATCTCCCAGGCGAAGTTGAGCAGCAGCGCGAAGGTCGCCACGTTGAACTCCGGGCTGCCAGTCACCGCGCCGACCATTCGTCTGGCGAAGTTGTCCACGCGCTCAGTTCGCCACATTTCACGTTCTCTAGAAGGTTTGGCAGTCTGATTTCGCGGTGCGGGGCCGTTGCATCTGAAGGTCGGCGACAGGGGCGAAACGTCGGGCGGGGCTGCCCCGCTTCGGGCCGAATGATGCGAAACAAGATTGCTCGGGACAACTGGCCCCGGCAGCACCGAAGCAGTCAGAACAGTGCGCCGTTTTCCGTACTTTTTCCGTACCACCAAGAAAAAAGCACCTAGCGTTTGTGCTAAGTGCTTGTTCTTCCTACCGTATTTGGTAGGCGCGATTGGACTCGAACCAACGACCCCCACCATGTCAAGGTGGTGCTCTAACCAGCTGAGCTACGCGCCTGAAGGGTGAAATTGTAGCAGCGGCTCGGGCGCTCATTTGCGCCGCGCCAGGCGCACGCCGGCAATCTGGGTGACCTGGGTCAGAACCTGGCTCAGCCGGGTCGCGTTGCCGACTTCCACGGTAAAGCTCATCCAGGCCACGGCGCCGCCGCTGCCCTTGACACTCTGGCTGTGTACCCCGGTGACATTGACGTTGGCCTTGGCAAACACCTCGGTGATGTCGCGCAGCAGGCCGGGTCGGTCACCGGCCTCGACCAAGACGTCGATCGGGAACAGCGCGCCGTCCTGCGGCTGGCCGCCCCACTCCACCGCAATCACGCGCTCGGGCGAGCGTTCGCGCAAGTGGCGCAGGTTGCTGCAACTGCGGCGGTGAATCGCCACGCCTTTGCCGCGGGTGACGAAGCCGTCGATGGCGTCGGGCGGTGCGGGGCGGCAGCAGCGCGCCAAGCTGGTCATTAGCGAGTCGACGCCGACCACCAGCACACCACCCCTGCCCTGCCCTTCGACCAAGCGCGAGCGCTTGAGCAAGGGCGCCTCTTCGGGCGGCGGCGGCGCAGCGGGCCGCAGCAACTGCTCGATCGTGCGCAGCGAGAACTCGTCCTTGCCGACCACTTCGAACAGGGCCTCGGCCTGCTTGAAGCCCAGGCGCGCGGCGAGGTCGTCGTGCTTGAGCGCCGTCTTGCCCTCGCGCTGCAACAGCTTCTCGACCAGGTCGCGCCCCTTGGCAATCGTCTGCGCCTGGGCCTGGACGTTGAACCAGGCGCGCACCTTCGAGCGCGAGCGCGCGCCCGCCAGGTAGCCCAGCTCCTGGTTGAGCCAGTCGAGCGACGGGCCGCCCTCCTTGACGGCGTGGATCTCGACGGTCTGGCCATTGGCCAGCGCTGTGTTCAGCGGCACCTGCACGCCGTCAACGCGCGCGCCGCGGCAGCGGTGCCCAAGATCGGTGTGCAGCACGTAGGCAAAGTCGATCGGGGTTGCGCCCGCGGGCAGCTCGATCACCGCGGCCTGCGGCGTGAACACATAGATGCGCTCGTCGGCGCTGACGCCTGCCGTTGGCTCGGCGGCGAAGTCACGTTCCCAGGCCAGCAACTGGCGCAGCACTGCCTTGCGCGCCTCGGCGATGCGCTCGTCGTTGCCGCTATCTGCGCTGACCCCGGCGTAGCCCTTGATGCCGGCTTCTTTGTAGGCCCAATGCGCCGCCACGCCGAACTCGGCGTGCTCGTGCATGGCCCAGGTGCGAATCTGGATCTCGACCGGCTGCTGCCCCTCGGTGCGCACCACGGTGTGCAGCGACTGATAGCCATTGGCCTTGGGCTTGGCGATGTAGTCGTCGAACTCGCCAGCCACCGCAGGCCAGCGCTCGTGCACGCGCGCCAGGGCGGCGTAGCAGGCCGCGACGTCAGCGACGATGACGCGCACGGCGCGCACATCCAGCACCTCGGCAAAGTCGAGCTGTTTGCCTTGCATCTTCTTCCAGATGCTGAACAGGTGCTTGGGCCGGCCCTGGACCTCGGCCTCGACACCTTGCGTGCGCAAGTCGGCCGCCAGCAGGCCACGAAACGCCTCAATGGCGCTCTCGCGCGCGCTGCGGGTTTGATCGAGCCAGCCCGCCACACGCTTGTAGTCAAGGGGTTGCAGAAAACGAAACGACAGGTCCTCAAGCTCCCACTTGATCTGCCAGATGCCCAGGCGGTTGGCCAGCGGCGCAAACACCTGCTGCGACTCGCGCGCCACCTGCACCGGGCACGCCACCCGGGCGGCCGCATGCCAGCGCAAGGTTTGCAGGCGCGACGCCAGGCGCAGCAACACCACGCGCAAGTCGCGCGAGAAGGCCAGCAGCATCTTGCGCACGCGCTCGGTCTGCTCGCTTTGGGCTGCGGCATCACCCGCGGGCGCCGCCTGGCGGGCGGCGCGCTGGATCTGCACCAACTTGCGGGTGTGCCCGACCAGACTGGCGTAGCTCGGTCCAAAGGCCTTGGCCACCACCTCCTCGGGGCGCTGCAGCCAGTCGCCCGCATAGACAAGGTAGGCCGCAGCCTGCATCGCCGGCGCCGCGCCGATGCCCTGCAACACGGCAACCACGCCGTCGGCGTGAGACAGCGCGTCCTCGCCAGTGTCGAGCTGGTGGCCGGTAAGCAACGGCTCGGCGAAGGCCCGTGCGCGCAGCAGATCTGCCGCACCGTGGTCGGCCGGCAGGTCGGCGGCCAGGCGCACGATGGGTGCGGTGGCTTGGGGCCCGGCGGCCTGGGTCTTCATGGGCTGAGCAGGAACTCGCGCACCACGGAAACTTGATCGGGCTGGACCAAAGTGGGGGCGTGCCCCACCCCGGCAAACTCGACCAGCCTGGCCAGCGGGCCGCGCTGCGTCATGGCCTGCGCCGTGCTGCGCGAGAGCAAGTCGCTGTCCGCGCCGCGCAGCAAGAGCGTGGGAACGCGCAGGCTGTCGTAGGCCTGCCAGAGCAGGGCCTCGCTGACCTGCGCCATCTCGGGCGTGGTGGCGCGAAAAGGCAGGCCGATGGCGGGGTCGTAGCGCGGCTTGA
>JANNGJ010000146.1:0-2553 GCA_031403815.1 Burkholderiales bacterium
TTTCCACCGTGCCGGCCGGCAGCTTGGCAAAGGCCTCGTCGCTGGGAGCGAATACCGTGAACGGACCGTCGCCCTTGAGCGTGGCCACCAAGCCGGCGGCGGTGACGGCGGCGGCCAGCGTCTTGAAAGTACCCGCGCCGAATGCGGTGTCAATGATGTCGTGCATAACAATTTCCTTGAATCGATAACCAATCAACCCTGGTCGGGATAGAGACAGGGCGACAGCACGCAATGAATGAAGCTCGACTTTGTGAATCGGTTCGACACTGCCTGCTGCGTGAGCCAAAGGTTATGCGACTTCGTCTGCGCATGAGCCAGCAGGGCCATTGCAAAGTGTGGTGCACGTTTTGCGTCGCGATGAGCGGCACCTCAAGCCGCGCGTGCGGCCAAGTTTGTTGAGCGTTTGGGAATCTGGGTGCAACTTTTATCCTGAAAAACCGTTAGGTGGTTGAAGCCAGAAAGAAGCCACCATGACAACCGTCAAGACCTGTCTCGAACAGAAACCACACCCCACCTTGATCTTCAGTGTCGGACCCGACGACACGATCGTGACAGTGCTGCAACTGATGCGGGACAAGCGCGTTCGCGCTGTGCTGGTCATTGAGGCCGAGCGCTTGAGAGGCATCGTCACCCAGGGCGATTGCGCCATCAAAGTGCTGTTGCCTGGCCTCGACGCAAAGAGCGTGGCTGTCAAAGACGTCATGACGATTGAGCCCATGACGGTGAAGCTGACTGACCCCATGGAAGCCTGCATGGGACTGATGGCGTCGCGCAATTTTCGTCACTTGCCGGTCGTAGAAGCAGACCGAGTGGTCGGCATGGTGTCTATAGGCGACGTTGTCAAGGACAGCATTCGCCAGATGGGCCAGCAAATCAACTATCTGGAGACCTACATCAAGGGCCACGGCGCCTGACGGTGCATTCAGTATTCGAGCGCCGTTGCCTTGCCCCTGAACACCAGGTAGCTGAACACCGTGTAGCCCGCGATGACGGGCAGCACGACACAAGCGCCGACGAAGATGATCCACAGCGACTCGGTGCTGCTCGCCGCCTGCCAGATCGTCAGCCGGTCGACCACGAGCCAGGGGAAGAGGCTGTAGGCCAGGCCATAGAAGGCCAGCATCACGATGCCCACTGCGCCAGCGAAAGGCACCCAGTCGCCGTACGCATTGCCCTGCGCCAGACGCTTCGGCAGCCGCCGCAACGAACGCTCGACGATGAAGAACAACAGCAGCGTGGCCAGCGGCAGCGGCGCCAGCAGCACCACGTAGGGCATGGCGAACCAACGCTCGAAGATGGCCGGGCTGACGAGCGGCGTGGCCGCCGAAATCGCCACCACACCTGCGGCTGTCAGCCCCAGGGACACGCGCGCCCAACGGACCGCCGCGAGTTGCAGCGCGCCTTCGGTCTTCATGATCAACCAGCCTGCACCCAGCAGCATGTACGTGCCCAGCAGGCACACGGCGATCAGAGCCGAGAACAGCGTAGCCCAGCCATCGTCGCGCAAGCCCGTCACCCACCGGCCGAGCATGTAGCCCTGTGCCAGGCTGGCCAGCACCGACCCCGCATTGAACACCCTGTTCCACAGGGCCTTGCGGCCGGCACCCGCCTTGGTGCGGAAGTCGAACGCCACGCCGCGCAGCGTCAAACCCACCAGCATCAGCGCCACTGGCAGGTACAGAGCGCCCAGGATCAGCCCGTGCGCCGGCGGAAAGGCCACCAGCAGGATGCCTACGCCCAACACCAGCCAGGTTTTCGTTGGCGTCCCAGAACGGACCGATCGACGCCACCATCGTGTCCTTGTCGCGGTCGGATGCCGCGCCCAGCAAGGTGCCCACGCCCAGGTCGTAGCCGTCGAGGATGACGTAGGCCAACATCGCCAAGCCCATGATGGCGAGAAACGCCAGGGGCAACCAGCCCCCTGGCGCCTTCAGCGCGACTTCGATCGCGTTCATGCCGGGCTCGCATCCGTGCGCGCGGGTGCAGGCCAGGCGCCGGCGGCCGGACGCGGTGCTTCTAAGGCAGCGACATTTCGCGCCAGACGGAAGATGGTCGCGACATAGGCCACTGCCAGCGCGAGGTACATCGCCACGTAGACCGCCAGCGTCAGCGCAATCGTCGGCGCCGGCACCGGCCCGGCAGCTTGGGCCGTGGTGAGCACACCGTAGACCAGCCACGGCTGACGGCCGATTTCGGTGGTGTACCAGCCAGCAAGCACGGCCACCCACCCCGAAAACGCCATAGCGAACAAGGCCCCGGTTAGCAGCGGCGAAGGCTCGACGCGGCGGCTGTTTGGGCGCAACTGCCACCATCCGATCCAACTGACAGCCAGCATCAGCAGGCCGACGCCGACCATCAGGCGGAAGCTGAAGAACACTGGCGCCACCGGCGGGTGCTTGCCGACAAAGGCGTCCAGCCCCTTCACCTCCCCGTCGAGGATCGCGTGCTCGATGCCGCCGGTGTAGCGCGTGACCGGCAGCCACTTCGACGCCACCTCTTTGTTCATGAAGTGCGTGCTGTCGTTCGGGTCGGGGTAGCGGTAGATGTACCAGG
>JANNGJ010000147.1:0-1984 GCA_031403815.1 Burkholderiales bacterium
ATCGCTCTGGATCAGGTTGATGATCTGCGACGCGGCCGGCGTGAAACGCAGGATGCGCAGTTGGTGATCGACGAACACGGTGCCGATGCCGGTGCCGGCCAGCAGGTTGTTCATGTCGTTGTTGGCGCGCGAGAGGTCGGCCACCTTGGTCTGCAATTCGGTGTTGACGGTGGCCAGCTCCTCGTTGACGGATTGCAGCTCTTCCTTCGAGGTCTCGAGCTCTTCATTGGTGGACTGCAATTCTTCGTTCACCGACTGCATTTCTTCGTTCGACGACTTCAGCTCTTCATTCGAGCTTTCCAGTTCTTCGTGGGTGCTTTGCAGGTACTCGTCCTTGGCGCGCAGCTCCTGCGTCAGCGCGGCAATGCGCGCCTCGGTGTCGCTGGCGGCACCGTTGCCAGCCGGGCTGGCAGGCGGCAGCGCCGCAGCCATCTGGCCCGGCTCGAGCGGCAGCGCCTCCTCCAGGATCACCAGGTAGAGCGGCGCTTCCAGCGCGGCGGCGGTGTCGGGCGCCTGGCCTGCGGCGGCCCGCGTTGCCACCGGGCGCACGCTCAGGTTGACCAGGGTGCGGTGGCCATTGGTCTTGACACTCAGGTGCTGGGCGCGCGCCACTTCCTTGCTCGCCACCGCCCGGTGCAGCGCCGAGGCCAGCCCGGGCCGCAGCCCTTCGCGGGCCATTTTCAGGATGTTGCTGACGCCCACCTCGCCGGGCGCCGGCTCCAGGAACATGCCGCTGCGCCCGTGCAGATAAAGTATGTCGCCTTGCTCGTTGACCAGGGCGCCGGCCGGGGCCACTTGCAGCAGCATCGCTTGCTCTGCCACCTCGCGCAGCGACGCCTTGCCACTGGGCGCGGCCGGCTTGGCCAGGCCGCGCTGCGACGCCACTTCCAGCGCCACCGTCGGTGGCAGAAAGCGGCCCAGGGGGCCGCGCTGCTGGCCCTGATAGTCGGGCTGGCGCCGGTACAACTTGGCCTTTCGATCGACCACGCCGAACAATGCGTCGAACTCGCCCACACCTTCCGAGGTGCCCAGGAACAGCCTGCCCTCGGGCTTGAGCGCGTAGTGAAACAGGGGGATCAGCTTCTTCTGCAGCTCGGCGCCCATGTAGATCAGGAGGTTGCGGCAACTGATGAGGTCGAGCCGGGAGAACGGCGGGTCCCGGGTCACGTCCTGCTCTGAAAAAACCATCAGGTCGCGGATGCCCTTGTGGATGCGGTAGGCGCTACCGTCGGCTTCGAGGCTGAAAAACCGGGCCAGCCGCTCGGCCGACACATCGGCCGCGATGCTGGCGGGGTACAGGCCGGCCCGGGCCGTGGCGATGGCCTGGCTGTCGATGTCGGTGGCGAAAACTTGCACCGTGTAGTTGGCCTTGAGGGCCTCCATCCGTTCGACCAGCAGGATGGCGATGGAATAGGCCTCTTCGCCGGTCGAGCAGCCCGCCGTCCAGACGCGCACCGTGGCGCCGGTCGGCTTGCCAACGAAGAGCTGCGGGATGACACGCTCTTCCAGCAGCTGGAAGGCCTCGGGATCGCGGAAGAAATTGGTCACGCCGATCAGCAGGTCGCGGAACAGCGCCTCGACCTCGGGCGGCGTTTGCTGCAGGTACTTGACGTAGTCGTCGACGCCGCCGATCTGATGCACGGCCATGCGCCGCTCGATGCGGCGGTGGACGGTGCTCGGCTTGTACTGCGAAAAGTCGTGCCCGACCTGTGCCCGCAACAGGACGAAGATTTTCTTCAGCGCGTTCTCGGCTTGCGGCGCCGGCAGGGCGGCCGCGCGCGGCAGCTTGCCGATGGCATGCGCGGCGTAGTCGATCAACTGGGCCGGCATTTCGGCCGGCGGCAGTTCGTAATCGACCAGGCCGGTGGCCATCGCGCTGCGCGGCATGCCGTCGAATTCGGTCGAGGCGGCGTTTTGCGCCATCGCCATGCCGCCCTCGCCCTTGATCGCGCGCACGCCCTGGGTGCCGTCGCTGCCGGTGCCC
>JANNGJ010000148.1:0-9286 GCA_031403815.1 Burkholderiales bacterium
CGGGTGTTCCTGACCCAACTCGCGCAACGCCTGCAAGACGGCCGCACCGCCGGTGATGGCAGCGACCGCGCCGAGCTGCACGCTTGGCTGCGCGCTGCCCTGCCCGACCTTGCCGCGATGCAGGCGCAGCAGATCGCCGACCAGGCGGCCGACAACCTGAGCGTGAGCAATGCGCTGACGTCGCTGCGCGCCATCGGCGACGCCGACTGGCCCGACATCGTCGCCCACACCAGCGCCCTGATGCGCCTGATGCTGACCTCGCCGTTGTTCGAGGCCGAGCACGCCCTCACGCGCGACCAGACCCTGCACGGCATCGAACGCCTGGCCAAGAAAAGTGGTCACAGCGAACGCGCAGTGGCGCAAACCCTGCTCGACCTGATGCACGCCGCCGCCGACGACGGCACCCGCGTGGCCAGCCACTGGCTCGTCGGCGCCGGCCGGCCGGACTTCGTGAAGGCCGTCGGCTTGGACGAGCACCTACGGCGCGCCTGGCGCCCGCTTGCGCGCCGCCTGGCCCTGCCCTGCTACCTCGGCCTGTTGTTGTTCGGCACGCTCGGCCTGGTGGCCTGGATGCTGGTGCGGCACGCGGCCGGCTTGGCCGCGGCCCCTGCGCCCTGGGTGAGCGGCGTGGGCGCAGCACTGATGTTGTGGCCGGCATCGGAGGCACTGGTGGCCGTCATCAACCGGCTGATCAGCGAATCGGCGCGGCCGCAAGCCCTGGCCCGCCTGGCGCTGGCGGCCGGCATCCCGCCCGAGCACCGCGTGATGGTGGTCGTGCCGGCGATGTTGACCAGCGCGGCGTCTACCCGCAGCCTGGTGCACCGGCTCCTGCTGCACTACCTGGCCAATCCCGAGAAGCAGGCGCATTTTGCGCTGCTGACCGACTGGGCCGATGCCGATGCCGCGCAGGCGCCGAACGACACTGCCTTGCTGGCCGAAGCAGTGCAGGAAATTGACGCGCTCAACGCTACGCACCTGATCGACGGGCCCGCACCGCGCTTCATCCTGCTGCACCGCACGCGCCGCTTCAGCCAGACCGAGCAACGCTGGATCGGTTGGGAGCGCAAGCGCGGCAAGCTGGAGCAACTCGTTGCCGCGCTGGCCGAAGGCACGCAGGCCGAGTTCCTCGATCTGGGCCCGGCCTCGCGCATCGCGCCAGACACGCGCTACATCGTCACGCTCGACAGCGACACGCAACTGCCGCCGGGCAAGCTGCGCGAGCTGGTCGGTGTGGCCGCGCACCCGCACAACCAGCCCGAGCTCGACGCTGCCGGCCGCCAAGTGGTGCGCGGCTACGGCATCCTGCAGCCGCGCATCGTCACCCCCCTGCCCGCACCACGCGACTTCACCCTGTACCACTGGCTGTTCGCCGGCCAATGTGGCATCGACCCTTACAGCGCCGCCAGCTCCGAGGTCTATCAAGACCTGTTCGGCGCCGGCAGCTTCACCGGCAAGGGCCTGCTCAATGTGCGCGCGATGCACGCAGTGCTGGCCGGCCACCTGCCCGAAGGCTTGGTGCTGAGCCACGATCTGGTCGAAGGCGCGATGGCGCGCTGCGCCGCGGTAACCGACATCTCGGTGATTGAAGACGCACCCTTCCACGCCGATGTGGCGATGTGGCGCGTGCACCGCTGGATGCGCGGCGACTGGCAGTTGCTGCCGATCCTGCTGCAGCCGCGGCGCTACCGCCTGCGCGCGATCGACCGCTGGAAGATGTTCGACAACCTGCGCCGCTCGCTGGTTGCGCCGATGTCGTTGGCGCTGCTGGTGTGGGCCTTGGTGACGGACTTCGTCTGGCCCGGTGCGGCCCTGCTGCTGGTGTTGGCGGCCTACTCGGCCGGGCCGTTGATGGGCGCGGTGGCGGGCTTCTCACCCAGCCGCGACGACCTGGCCAAACGCCACTTCTACCACCAGGCGGTGGCCGACTTCGTGCGCGTCCTGTGGGCCGGCCTGTGGCAGATGGCGCAATTGCTGCAGCAATCCCTGATGGCGGTGGATGCAATCGTGCGTGCGCTCTACCGCATGAGCGTCAGCCGACGCCACCTGCTGCAATGGACCACCGCCGCGGCGGTGCAGGCTTCGGTGCAAACAGAGTTGACCGCCCTGCTGCGCCGGCATGGCAGCCTGCCGCTGGTGGCGCTGGTGCTGCTCGGCGGCATGCTCGCTGCGGGCACGCCCTACCCGCTGCTGGCCGGTCTGCTGTGCGCCCTGTGGGCCGCTTCGCCGCTATGGACCTGGTGGGTCAGCCGACCTCAGCCGCCGCGCAAGGACGCCGCGCTGCCGCCCATTGATCAAGCCTACCTGCAAGCCATTGCCCGTGACACCTGGCGCTTCTTCGAGCGCTGCGTCGGCCCGGACGACAAGCACCTGCCGCCCGACAACCTGCAAACGCTGCCGCACGACATGCTGGCGCACCGCACCTCGCCGACCAACATCGGCCTGTACCTGCTCAGCGCGGCCTGCGCCAAAGCCTTCGGCTGGATTGGCACGGAAGAGTTGTTAACGCGCCTGGAAGCCACCCTGGCCACCCTGGCCACGCTGCAACGCCATCGCGGCCACTTCATGAACTGGTACGACACCCAGAGCGGCGCGCCGCTGCTGCCGATGTATGTGTCGACGGTCGACAGCGGCAACCTCGCCGGCCACTTGCTCGCAGTCGCGCAGGCCTGCCGCGAGCTGGCGCGTGCACCGCAGGACGAGCCCACGCTGCAGCGCTTGAACGACGTGGCGCGCGACTGCGAACAGACCGCCTGGGCAGCAGACTTCGGTTTTCTCTACCACCGCAAGCGCCACCTGTTCCACATTGGCTACCGCGTCGCCGAGCAGGAACTCGATGCCGGTTTCTACGACCTGCTGGCTTCCGAATCGCGCCTGACGAGTCTGCTGGCGATCGCCAAGGGCGACGTGCCGGTGAGCCATTGGGCTTCGCTCGGGCGGCCGTTCTACGCCGTCGGCCAACGCGCAGGCCTGCGCTCATGGTCGGGCTCGATGTTCGAGTACCTGATGCCCACCCTGGTACTCGACGAGCCGCATGGCAGCGTGCTGCGCGATGCCTGCCAGGCGGCACTGAGCGAGCAGATCGCCTTTGGCCAGGCGCATGGCGTTCCCTGGGGCATTTCGGAGTCGGCTTATGCGGGCCGCGACCACACCCTCGCCTACCAGTACGCGCCGCAGGGCGTGCCGCGGCTGGCGCTGCGCCGCACGCCGCCCGACGAGTTGGTGATCGCGCCCTATGCCACCGCGCTGGCGGCGCAGATCGCCGCGCATGGCGCGTGCGTCAATTTCGCGGCACTGCAAGCGCTGCGCGCGCGCGGCGACCTGGGCTTCATCGAGGCGCTCGATTTCACGCCTGCGCGCCAGACCGACAGCGAGGTCTCGACCCCTGTGGCCACCTTCATGTCGCACCACCAGGGCATGACCATCGTGGCCCTGGCCAATGTGCTGCTCGGCGGCGTGGTGCAGCGCTGGGGCATGGCCAACCCGCACATCGAAGCCGTGGCTTCGCTACTGCATGAACGCGCGCCCCGCGAGGTCTCGCTGCTCTATGCGCCGCCCTCTGCCCCCCCGCGGCTGTCACTGCAACGCCGCGCACCGGGCCTGCTGCGTGAAGTGCTGCCTGGCGGCTCAGCGCTGCAACCGACGCACGTGCTGGGCAATGGCCGCTACAGCGTGACCCTGCGCGCCAACGGCGCCGGCACCAGCCGTTGGGGCGGCAGCGGCATCACGCGCAGCCGCGATGATGCCCTGCGCGATGCCCACGGCTGCTTCTTCTTTTTGCGCTGGGACCAGCAGCCGCAGCCGGTATCGATCACCCAGCATCCGGCCCCCGATCCGGCCGCGCATTACAAGAGCCTGTACCACGCCGACCGCGTGTGCTTCGACGCCGCCTGGCCCGAGCTGCAGGCCCACACGACGGTCTGGGTCAGCCCCGAAGACGATATCGAATTCCGCCGCGTCGAGTTGCGCAACCTCGGCGACCGGGTGCTCGATATCGAACTGATGTCGGCCTTCGAGGTGACGCTGGCGGATCCACGCGCCGACGAAGCCCACCCGGCCTTCGGCAACCTGTTCGTTCGCGCGCAGTGGCTGGCCACGCACCAGGCCCTGCTGTTCGAACGCAAGCCGCGCCTGGCCACCGAGCAGGGTTTACAGGCAGCGCATTTCATGGCCGACAGCGACGCCCAGGTGGTCAGCGTGCGGGTGCAAACCGACCGCGCACGCTGGCTCGGCCGCAACCGCGTGGCGAGCCAGCCGCTGGCTTCGTTCGACGCCCTGCCCGAGGCCAACGCCGCCGACGGCGATGGCGCGACCCTGCTCGACACTGGCCTGGACCCGGTCTGCGCGCTGTCGGTGCGCCTGCGCATCGCGCCGCACGCCAAGGCCGAGTTGACCTTCGCTATCGCCGCCTCCGACAGCGGCGAGACCCTGCGTGCGGTGATCGACAAGTACCGCCAGCCCAGCCACATCCAGCGCGCCTCGTTGATGTCGGCCACGCTGAGCGGCATCCGCCTGCGCACGCTGCGCATCAGCGCCGAAAACTTCGCCGCGATCCAAAGCCTGACGACCGCGCTGGTGCTGAGCCTGACGCGGCCGCAGAGCGCTGCGCTGCCCGACGGCGCACCCGGCGTTTGTGACCGGCGCCTGCTGTGGCGCTTCGGCATCTCGGGCGACCGGCCAATCATCCTGGTCTCGGCCGGCGTGACCCAGGGGCTGGGCTTGCTGCGCTCGCTGGCGCAAGCGCTGCGCCTGTGGGCCTGGGGCGGCGTGGCCTGCGACTTGGTGGTGGTGAATGCCGAAGCGGCCTCCTACCAGATGGCACTCCAGCGCGAGATCGCCGCTCTGCGCGAGCGCCACGGCGTCGATGGCGGCGTTGACCGTGCAGAAGCGAGCCTGCACGGCCCGTCGACCACCGGCCTGCATGTGCTGCGTGCCGACGAGTTGTCGGCCGACGAGTTGAGCACCCTGCAATGCCTGGCCCGCGTGCGCCTGCGCGCCGACGGTCGGCCGCTGCCGCACCATGTGCAGGAATGGTGCGAGCTGCATGAAGAGGCGTTCGAATTGCGCCACGACACCTCGACCGCGGCGGTGTCGTTGGCCGCGGTGGCCACGAGCGCGCTGCAGGCATCCGTCGGCGCCTTCGTGCCTATGACGGGCGAGTTCCGCTTCGAGGTCGGCAGCGACGTGCGGCCCTTGCGGCCCTGGGTCAACGTGATGGCCAACGCCGGCTTCGGCACGCAGCTGTCGGAGGCTGGCGGCGGCTACACCTGGGCCCGCAACAGCCGCTTGAACCAACTCACCGCGTGGTCCAACGACCCGGTGGCCGACCCGCCTGCCGAATGGTTCCTGCTGCAAGACCGCAGGAGCCGGCAGACCTGGAGCGTGACGCCTTCGGCCTGGGGCGCAGCAGGCGACGGCAGCGTTGAGGCCGCAAGTTACCAGGTCACACATGGCCAGGGCAGCAGCCGCATTCGCCACCGCCGTGGCGAGGTCGAGGTGACGGTGACCTGGTGCGTCGATGCCGAAAGCTCGGTCAAGCAGGTGCGGCTGCACGTTGCCAACCGCAGCTCGCGCACGCTGCACTGGCGGGCGGTCGGCATTGCCGAATGGATGATGGGTGCCAACCGCAGCGACCGCGGCACGGTGCACACCGCCCCGCACCGACAGCGCCTGCCCGAATACAAACTCACCGCACTGCTGTGCACCCAGCGCGATCGCTCGGCCGGTTTCGGCGACGGCACGGCTTTCCTGGCGATTGCCGGCGGCGCCGAAGAGCGCGAAGACTGGACCTGCGACCGGCGCGAGTGCTTCGATGCCCGCGGCGGCCTGGTGCTCCCCGACCATTTCGGCCAGCGCAGCGGCAGCGGTCTGGACCCCTGCGCGGCGCTATCGACCAAGCTCACGGTGGCGGCCGGCGAGAGCGCCGAGCGCGTGTTCCTGCTCGGTTATGCCGACAGCCCCGACGCCGCGCGCCAGCTCGCCGCGGTGGCCGCGACGACCTCGGCCACGGAGCGCAGCGCCGAGGTGCGCCGCCACTGGGACCGCCTGCTCGGCGCAACCACGGTACAGACACCCGACCCGCTGTTCGATGCGATGGTCAACCGCTGGCTGCTGTACCAGACCCTGTCGTGCCGCCTCTGGGCCAAGGCGGGCTTTTATCAGGCGGGTGGCGCGACCGGCTTTCGCGACCAGTTGCAGGACGCGATGGCGCTGGCCTGGGCCGCGCCCGAGATGCTGCGCGAGCAGATCATGCTCGCCGCCTCGCGCCAGTTTCCCGAGGGTGATGTGCAACATTGGTGGCACAGCCCCGGCGGCGCGGGGGTGCGCACGCATTTCTCCGATGACCTGCTGTGGCTGCCGCACGCCTGCGTGCATTACCTGCGCGCCACCGGCGACGCCAGCCTGCTCGAGCAGCGCGTGCCCTTCATCGACGGCGCACCGATCCCCGACGGCGCCGAAGATGCGTACTACACGCCGAGCGCCAGCAGCGAAACAGCCTCGATTTACGAACACGGTGCACGCGCCATCGACCGCAGTCTGCGCGTGGGCGTGCACGGCCTGCCGCTGATGGGCAGCGGCGACTGGAACGATGGCATGAACCGCGTCGGCACCCTGGGCCGTGGTGAATCGGTCTGGCTGGGCTGGTTCCTGTGCCGCGTGGTGGCCGACTTCGCGCCGCTGGCGCAGGCCCGCGGCGAAACGGCGCGCGCGCTGCGTTGGCAGCAAGCGGCGCAGGGCTGGACCCTGGCCTTGAACGATGCCGCCTGGGACGGCCAGTGGTTCAAGCGCGCCTTCTTCGACGACGGCTCGCCGCTGGGATCGCACAATAACTCCGAGGCCCGCATCGACCTGATCGCGCAGGCCTGGGCGGTACTGTCCAAGGCTGCGCCGGTGGCCTTGCAGCGCATCGCGCTGGCGGCGGTGGAGGAGCACCTGGTGGACCACGAGGCCGGCCTGATCCGCCTGCTCGACCCGCCGCTGGTGCATGCCGTGCCGAGCGCGGGCTACATCCAGGCCTACCCGCCGGGCGTACGCGAAAACGGCGGCCAGTATTCGCATGGCGGGGTCTGGGCGCTGATGGCGCAGGCCGAGTTCGCGCGCGCGCAGGCGCTGCCGAACGACCAGCGCGACTGTGTCTACCGCTACTTCAAGTACCTGAGCCCCGCGCACCGTGCGCAGCACCCCACGCACGGCGCGCTGTATGCGATCGAGCCGTATGTGATGGCCGGCGACGTGTACACCCAGCCGCCGTACGTGGGTCGCGGCGGCTGGAGTTGGTACACCGGTGCTGCAGCCTGGATGCACCGCGCCGCAATCGAATCCGTTTTCGGATTGCGCCTGGATGCCGACTCGCTTTCAGTCGACCCTTGCTTGCCTTCGCATTGGCCGCGCGCCGAGCTGACCCTGCAACGCGACGGCCGCACCCTGCGCTTCATCCTGTTGCGAGAAAAGGCTGCCGATGCGCTGGCCGCTACCGCCGCGATGGGGGCGCAGTTGCTGCGCCCAGGCGAGGTGCTGGCTTGGCGTGAGCTGCCATTGCAGAGTTGCCACGTGATTGCGCTGATGCAGGAGTCCAGCGCGGTGAACCCGCCGCGGCAGGCCGACACTGCCTTGCGGCTCTGATCATCCGACAGACCTGCGCGGCGCTGTCCTACGCAGGCAGGGGTCAGGCGCTGATGGTTGGCCAAGGGCAGCCTTCCTACAGTCACTTCATCGGTTGAGTGCGGCAGCGCACAGACCTTCGCCGTCAACAGGAATGCCCCATGGCCGGAAAAAACAAACCTACCAATGTCACACCCTTGCCGGTGGCTGAAGGTGCTCACATGAAGCTTGACGAAGCCGCCATCGACGCCGCGCGGCGCAGCTTGGACCAAGGCGCGGTAACCCCAAGCTACGGCCCCTGGCGCGAAGACATCATCAAGCTGCTCAACGACTCGCTGGCGACCGAGCTGGTCTGCGTGCTGCGCTACAAGCGCCACCACTTCACCGCCCAGGGCCTGGCGTCGCCGAAAATCGCTGAAGAGTTCATGGTCCACGCCAATGAGGAAGCCGGTCATGGCGACCGCTTGGCCGAGCGCATCGTGCAGCTGGGCGGCGACCCTGACTTCTCACCCGATTCGCTGAGTGGCCGCAGCCATGCCAGCTATGACGATTCGACCGACTTGAAAGCCATGATCAAGGCCAACCTGATCGCCGAGCGCGTGGCCATCGAGGCCTACAGCCAGATCATCGCGCTGATTGGGGACAAGGACTCGACGACCCGACGCCTGCTCGAAGACATCCTCGCCGACGAACAGGAACACGCCGACGAGCTGAAAGACTGGCTCGCCGCCGGCTGAGATCACTCACCCCCAAACCCACCTCAACCCCACTGGAGATTCACCATGAACGCACGCAACACTTTTCTCGCCGCCGCCGCGGCCATCGTCCTGATCACTTCGGGCTGCGCTGTCACGCGGGGCCAGGAAAGCGTCGGCGCCTACGTTGATGACACCGCCATCACGACCGCTGTGAAAGCCCGCTTCGTGGAGAACAAGGACGTCGACGCAATCAGCATCAAGGTCGAGACCCTCAACGGCACCGTCATGTTGTCGGGCTTCGCCAAGAACGCCACCGAGAAGTCGACCGCTGAAGTACTGGCCCGCAAAGTTGACGGCGTGAGGATGGTCAAGAACGAGATCGCCATCCGCCCTTAAGCCAACGGCTGCGCCGCGCTCGCAATCTTCAACCTGACAGTGAAGGAAACAGCAATGAACTGGGACCAGATTCAAGGCAATTGGAAACAAGTGACCGGCCAGGCCAAGGAGCAATGGGGCAAGCTGACCGACGACGACCTGGATGTCGTCGCCGGCCGCCGCGACCAGCTCGCCGGCAAGATCCAGGAACGCTACGGCGTGGCCAAGGACGAGGCCGAGAAACAACTCGCCGAGTGGCAACGCAAGGCCAGCGATTCGTGGTTCAAGAACACGACTGACAAGTCGAAGACCTGAAGCAGAACCAGCCGCGTCGCGGTTGGTGTGACGCGGGCTTGATCACATCGGGCCCGCGTCTTACTTTGGGGTGGCTGATGGGGCTCGAACCCAAGCGCCCGGGGAATCCAAGGGTATGCGTGTCCGCATCCTCAGAGCAAAGATGCCCCTCGGCCGTCCCTGGACGCCCCGGATTTATCCCAGGATTTATCCCAAAGGGCCGGAAGGATCTGCTTCTGAGGGCCACTGAATCGGGGATAGGGTCACATCAACTGACCTTGGCCGGCGGCAACCGAAAACCCGCTTGAGACTGGGTGCTG
>JANNGJ010000149.1:0-2850 GCA_031403815.1 Burkholderiales bacterium
GTGCTGGCGTTCCGCGGCCAGCGCTTCGAACTCAAGCATTGACCGGCCATGCAATCGCCGCA
This sequence comes from Burkholderiales bacterium, assembly GCA_031403815.1. Lineage (GTDB taxonomy): Bacteria > Pseudomonadota > Gammaproteobacteria > Burkholderiales > Burkholderiaceae_C > CADEEN01. The sequence continues at coordinate 63 of JANNGJ010000149.1, forward strand.
CGCAGGCGCGCCTGACGCACTCTGGATCGACTACCTCAACGCGCCCGACGTGGCCGCGCTGGCGCTGGGCAATGACGAAATTCTCGACGCCGTCGAGTCGGGCCTGATCGCCCAAGGCCGCGGCCAGGCCGTGATCGAGCCGCGCGTGCACCTGATGCCCGGCGCGGCCTTCAACGGCCACTTCAATGTGCTGCGCGGCTATGTGGCGCCGTTGGGCGTGGCGGGGGTCAAGGTGGTGGGTGACTTCGTCGACAACTACCGCAGCGGCCTGCCCTCGGAAATGGGCTTGCTCAACCTGTTCTCGCCGAGCACCGGGCAGCCGCTGGCCGTCATCGACGCAGCCGGCCTGACCGACATGCGCACCGGCGCGGTCACCGCCCTCGGCGCCAAGCACCTGGCACGCAAGTCCAGCCGCGTGCTCGGCCACATCGGCGCGCGCGGCACCGCCTACTGGAACGTGCGCCTGCTCGACCATCTGTTCAACTTCGACGCGATCCGCGTCCACTCGCGCCGGCCAGAGAGCCGCGACGCCTTTGCCGCCCGGCTGTCGCACGACCTCGGCAAGCCTGTCGTTGCCACCGCAGACTGGGAGTCTTGCGTGCGCGGCGCCGACATCGTGGTCGAGGCCTCGCGCCTGGAGCGGCCCGAGCCGCTGCTCAAGACGGCCTGGATCACGCCCGGCGCCTTCGTCGTGCCCTACGGCACGATGAGCGCGGTGGAACTCTCACTCACCGACATCATGGACAAGCTGGTGGTCGACGACTGGGGTCAATGCAAAGGGGGGCCTTTCGGCAGCCTGCGCGCCCATGTCGACGCCGGCCAGCTCAGCGCCGAGACACTGCACGCCGAGCTGGGCCAGATTGCCGCCGGCCTCAAGCCCGGCCGCGAGCGCGACGACGAGACCTGTCTGCTCTGGCACCGTGGCCTGTCGCTGTCGGACATCGCCCTGGGCGCGGCGATGCTGGCCAAGGCCCAGCGCCTGGGCATCGGTCAGCGCCTACGTTATGCCTGAGTGAGCCGCATGTTCGCGAATGCGCGCATGTACTCGCTCAACCCGGCCCTGGCAGCGGCCTGGCGCCGCCTGCTCGAATGGGTGATCGCGCGGGCTGGCGTCGAGGCCGCGGTGATCGACTACCCGGCACCGCAGGCCTTGGCCGCGTTGTGGGCGCGAAGCGACATGGCCTGCGCCTTCATGTGCGGCTACCCGTTAGCGCTTGCACAGCCGCAGCAGCAGCTGCTGGCCGCACCGCTGCCGAGCCCGGCGCGCTATGGCGGCCGGCCGCTGTACTGCACCGACCTGGTGGTGCGCGCCGACAGCGACATCGCCACGCTGGCCGACGTTTGGGGCCGGCGCCTGGCCTTCACCACGCCCGCGTCGATGTCGGGCTACCAGGCGCCGCGGCGCTTTTTCGCTGACCACGCTGCGGCGCGCGGCGGCAGGCTGTTTGCGGGCGTGGTGGGGCCGCTGCTAACGCCACGCGGCGTGGTCGATGCGCTGCTGGCCGGCCAGGCCGATGTCGGCCCGCTCGACAGCTACGCCCACGACCTGCTGCGCCGGCATGAACCGCAACTCACGTCACGGCTGCGCGTGATCGCGTCGACGCCGTTCACGCCGATCCCGGCGCTGGTCGGCGCCGCCGGCCTGGACCCAGACATTGCCGAACGACTGCGCGTGGCGCTGCTCGAGGTCGAAGCCGCGGCCGAATTGACCGAGGCCCGCGCCAGCCTGTTGTTGCGCGGTTTCGCACGGGTCGAGCCCACTGGGTACCATGCGGGCTTGCTTGCCGCAGCCCAAGCCGACGCGCTGGGCTACACGCAGCTGGCCTGAACCTCCCCCTCAACCTCACCGGAGCCCTCTCCATGTCCCTTGCACGCACCCTGGTGGCCGGTTTCGCCGCCGTCCTGCTGGCCGCCGGCCCTGCCCTGGCCCAGGTCAAGGTCGGTTCGAAGAACTTCACCGAACAGTTCGTCGTCGCCGAGATCTACGCCCAATCGCTCGAAGCCGCCGGCATCAAGGTCGAGCGCAAACTGAACCTCGGCGGCACCTTGATCGCCCACAAGGCACTCGAAGAAAAACAGATCGACCTGTACCCCGAGTACACCGGCACGATGCTGCTGGCGGTATTGAAGGGCGAAATGATGACGGACCGCAAAGCGGTCTACGACAAGGTCAAGGCCGAGTACGCGGCCAAGGGGCTCACGGTGCTGAACGAGGCGCCGATGAACAACACCTACAACATGGTGGTGCGGCCCGAAACCGCGGCGCAGTACAAGCTCGAGACCCTGACGGACCTGGCCAAAGTCGCCAAGGAACTCAAGCTCGGCGCCGGCCCCGAGTTCCGTGATCGCAAGGACGGCCTGCCGGGCCTGAAGGCCAAGTACGGCATGGACTTCAAGGAAGACCTGCAGATGGCCATCGGCCTGCGCTACCAGGCCCTGTCCAACAAGCAGATCGACGTCGTCAACGGCTATGCCACCGACGGCATGATCAGCGCGCTGAAGCTGAAACGCCTGAAGGACGACAAGAACCTGTGGCCACCCTACTACCTGGCACCGGTGGTGCGCAAGGAAGTGCTGGACGTCAACCCGAAGATCGCCGAAGTGCTGAACCGCACCAGCGCGCTGCTCGACGAAGCCACGATGGCCGAGCTGAACTTCAAGGTCGATGGCGAGAAGCAGGAGCCCAAGGACGTGGCGCAAGCCTTCCTGAAGGCCAAGGGCGTCGTGAAGTAACTTGACCGCCGCGACAGTCACGCTGGCCGGGCGCGGCGTCACGATCGCGGACGTG
>JANNGJ010000150.1:0-1848 GCA_031403815.1 Burkholderiales bacterium
GCGGCGGCGGCTGGCTTGTTCACGTCACTCGGCGTGCGCGCGCAGGCCGACAGCGCACCTTGGATCAACCCCTGCCTGAGGCCGCTGCCGGAGCAGCTGGCGCGTCACGAACTGGTGGCTGCCGCTTTCGAGGGGCTGGACCCGAATGCGCTGTGGGACATGCACGCCCACTTGCTCGGCACCGGCGACAGCGGCTCGGGCTGCAGCATCCACCCGGCCATGACGCAGTGGTGGCGGCCGGTGGACTTCATGCGCCGCCACGCCATGCTCAATGCGGCCTGCGTGCCGGCCGATGCGCCCTCGATCGACCGCGCCTACGTCGAGCGCCTGCTCGGCCTCACCACCGACTTCCCCGTCGGCGCGCGCTGGCTCCTGTTCGCCTTCGACCAGGCGCACGACGACCGCGGCCGGGCCGACCCCGACGTCAGCACCTTCCATGTGCCCGACCGCTATGCAGCGCAGACCGCGGCGGCGCACGCCGACCGCTTTGGTTGGGTGGCATCGATCCATCCCTACGCCGCCGACGCGCTGCCCCGCCTGCAGCAGGCGATCGCCGCGGGCGCCGCGGCCCTCAAGTGGCTGCCCAGCGCCATGAACATCGACTTGCGCGAGCCGCGCTGCCGGCCCTTCTACGATCTGCTGGCGCGATCGCGGCTGCCGCTCGTCGTGCATTGCGGCGAAGAGGCGGCCGCACCCGGCGCCGGGCGCGAGGATCTCGGCAACCCGCTGCATGCGCGCGTGCCGCTGGCGCTGGGCGTGCGCGTCGTGATGGCGCACTGCGCATCGCTCGGCCATGCACTCGATCTCGACCGCCCTTCGTCGCCGCGCGTCGCGGCCTTCGAACTGTTCGCGCGCCTGATGGACGAGCCGACCCACGGGCCGCTGCTGCTGGGCGACATCTCGGCCCTGTTCCAGGTCAACCGCACGCTCGCGGCACAGCGCCGCGTGATCGAGCGCAGCGACTGGCACCCGCGTCTGCTGCACGGCTCGGACCACCCACTGCCCGGCCTGATGCCGCTCTACCGCACGCGGCGCCTGGTCGACGCCGGCCTGCTCGATGCCGCAGCAGCGCCCGTGCTGGATGAGATCCGCAGTTTCAACCCCTTGCTGTTCGACTTCGTTCTCAAGCGCCACCTGCGCAGCGGCAGCCAACGCCTGAGCGCCACGGTGTTCGAGACGCGCCGCCACTTCCATCTCGCAGCCGCCTGAAGCCCAGACCGCCTCGCCCATGACCACGTCCTCCCCCCACCCGAACCAGTTCGCGTTGCTGCGCGAGCGCCGCTTCGCCCCCTTCTTCTGGACCCAGTTCCTCGGCGCGGCCAACGACAACCTCTTCAAGTTCGCGTTCACCGTGCTGGTGACTTACCAGCTCCAGCTGCAATGGCTGCCGCCGGCCCTGGCCGGGCTGGTGATCGGCGCGCTCTTCATCCTGCCCTTCCTGCTCTTCTCGGCCACCGCGGGCCAGCTCGCCGACAAATACGATAAGACGCGGCTGATCCGCTTCGTCAAGAACCTCGAGATCGGCATCATGGGCCTCGCGGCCTGGGGCTTCTTCACTGGGAACGTGCCGGCGCTGTTGGCCTGCGTGTTCCTGCTCGGCGTGCACTCGACCCTGTTCGGGCCCGTCAAGTTCGCCTACCTGCCGCAGCACCTGTCGGAGCGCGAGCTCACCGGCGGCAACGGCATGGTCGAGATGGGCACCTTCGTCGCCATCCTGCTGGGCAATGTTGTCGGTGGGCTGCTGATCGCCGTGCCGGCGGTCGGTGCGCACCAGGTGGCCATCGCCTGCCTGCTGCTGGCGCTGGCGGGTCGGGCCACCGCGCATTGGGTGCCGGCCTCGCCAGCCAC
>JANNGJ010000151.1:0-9113 GCA_031403815.1 Burkholderiales bacterium
CGACAAGGCTTTTGTGATCGGCGGGGGCGAGCTCTACGCCGCGGCCCTGCCGCTGGCTGACGAACTGGTGCTGACGGAAATCGACACCGCCTTCGCCGCTGCCGACACCCACTTCCCCGCGTTCGACCGCGCCGTGTTCGCAGAAGTGGGTCGCCAGGAGGAGCGCAGTGCCGACGGCACGCGCTTCGCATTCGTGACCTACCGGCGGATGGCCTAACGCCCCTGGCCAGGCGCCGCCACCGCACGGGTCAGTTCGATGCCAAGCACCTGGTATTGAAGGTGAAAGACATTCGAGCGCAGATCCGTGATCCCGGCCTCCGCGCCGAGCAGGTCAGCGTGCATTGGGTGGTCGGCCGCCAGGCCTTGCGGGTCAGCGCCGAACTCGATCAACAGCGTCCATCCCGCTGGCGACAGCAGTACCTGGTCCTTCTTCTCCACCGACGCAATGGCACTCGCGGCGCGCTGGGTGGCGCACAGGTGCACGCCCACGACGCCGTCGACGAGGCGGATCGATTCCAAGCGGCGCATCAAACGCTCGCTGACGCTGGCCGCCGCCGCGTCGGCAACATCGAACTTGAACACCCGAACCACGGCACCATCGCCCGTGGCCTGGCTGAAGCGCACCTCGGCCAAGGCGCGTGAAAGATTCGTGAAGGCCCGCACCGCGGCGACGGTCCAGGGCGTCGGTGCGTTGAGCCGCTCGAGGTACTCGCAGCTGGTCAGGACATCGGTGTCGAGGGTCTCGTACAGCGTCAACAGCCCGGGCGGGTCTTGACGGTCCTGGTAGCGACGGCCGCGCAGAAAGCCGCGGATGGCGGCGCGCTCGGGCATGTGCTCGGTGTTGTGCCACTCAAAAAAGTCTGCGCGCGCATCGTCCTGCAGGCCATGCCAGATGACAACCACGCCGCGCCCGAGCAAGCTCATGGGGTCTGCCCACTCATACCGAGTCGCGTCCAATCGCATAGACACGCGCAGCTGCTCTTCGCGCCATGCCGCCTGCCGCGGCCCGCTGCGGATGTTGGTTGCTGTGCTTGCCGTCGGCGTGCTTGCATCGGCGCGTGATCGGGCCACTGGGGCGCCCTGCTCCGCTCATGTCCCCCGGCTTCGCCTCCTCCTTTACTTCGCTGCGCAGGGCACCCCAGCGGCCCGATCCACCACCAAAGAGGGTGTGCCAGCGTCGCGCACCACCTGGGTGACAGGCCGCGAGCGTGGGGTGGCCGCTGTAGCGAAGTAAAGGAGGAGGGACGGGCGAAGCCCGGCCCGGGGGACATGAGCGTAAGCGGCCGCCCCGCGTTCGCGGCCCGCACTACAGCTCGCGCCACACCTCGCACCACAGGTCGCACACGAGCACAGCGCCACACCAACACGAAGCTCTGCAACCGGCCGAAGGCCGACAGCTGGCTGGATGCCGTTGAACGCATTGGCGTATCAGGCCAGGTGAGCGGCCTTCTTGGCCGCGGTGAGTTGCACCATCGCGGGCGACTTCTTGTAATGCGGATCAAGCGGAAAACAGCCCGACACCAAGCCATTGCGCGGCGCCGTGGTGCAGTCGCTGAAGGTGCGGCACAAGCGTTTGCGTTGCAGCAGCCGGCCGGCCAGCACGTCGGCCGGCAACTCCGGGTAGGCCAGCACCATGCGCCCCAGGCCAACAAAGTCAACCCAGGCTTCGCGCACCACCGCCTGTGCCACGTTGGGCAAAAACTCTTGCAGGTAGGTGTAGCCGCTGCCCATGAACGCCAACTTCGGAAAGGCACGCTTGAGATCGCGCACGGTTTCAAGATGGCGCAGCACGCCGAGCAGCGGGTCTTCGGGCGGCTTGTAGCCGTCAGACGGCGGGTACATCGCCGGGCGCGTGAGGTGCGGGTTGTAGTAGGGGCTGCCCAGGGTGATGTTGACAAGGCGGATGCCCAGCCCTTGCACGATCTCGAGCAAGGCGCGCACCTCCGTCAGGTCGGGGCGGGTGGGCACCGCCTCATCAACACCGAAAGCGTAGCGGTAGGGCAGGCAGGCCGAGAAGTCATCGGGCACGCCGGGGCCGAGCTCGTCGGGCGCCGATTGCGCCGGATCAGGCTTGAACGGCACGAGGTCGAAGGCCGAGACGCGCACCCCGATCTCCAGGCCCGGTGCTTCGGCGCGGATGCCGGCCACCAGTTCGCGCAGGAAGCGCGTGCGGTTCTCGAGCGATCCGCCGAACTCGCCCGTGCGTGTCTTGGCCGACAGGAACTCGTGGCCGAGGTAGCCGTGGCAATGCTTGAGGTCGACGAACTGGTAGCCGATGTCCCGGGCGCGCCGCGCAGCTACAACGTAGTCGTCGATCAGGGCGCGAATGTCGCCGTCGCTGAGCAGCGGATGGTCGGGCGCGGTGTGGAACTTGCGATCGAGGATGGGATGTCGGTACAGGATGTGCGGCTCGAAGCGCGTTCTGTCATGCGGTTTGCAAAAGCGCCCCGAGTGGGTGAGTTGCAGGCCGATGACTAGCCCGCTGTCGTCGCCCATGGCTTCACGGTGGGCGCTGACCAAGGTGTCACGCAGAGCGGCCAGGCTGGCCTGGTTGGCCGCACTCATCACCAGTTGGTTGGGGTTGGCACGGCCTTCGGGACGCACCGCCACGGCCTCGCCACCCCAGATCAACTTGGCGCCCGACAGGCCAAAGTTGCGCCAGCGTCGGACGGTGTTGTCGCTGGGCTGGCCGTCCGTGGTGCCGTCCCAGCCTTCCATCGGTTGGATCGCAAAGCGGTTGCCGATGGTCAACGCGCCGACCGTCAACGCTTGCCCGAGCGGCGAGGCCGGCCCCGCCATGACGATGTCGTCGCACGGCATGTCGATGCCAAGGCGCTGCAGGTTGCCGCGAAAACCGGCGGTGTCCTGCAGTGCCTTGATCTTGGTGATGTCGCCGAACTTCATGGGCTAGAAGAACTGGTTGGGCTTCTGGAAGATGCCGAGCAAGAGCGCGCCCTGGGGGGCGCTGGCCGTGTGGCGGCTGCCCGCCGGGCGCCAGACATAGCTGCCCGCAGGGGCTGTGCCTTCGTGGTCGACCAGGCTGCCTTCGAGCACCCAGGTCTGCTCGACCGCAACATGCATGTGGTCTGTCAGCACCGCCCCAGGGGCCATGCGCGTGAGCACGGTCTGCAAGCCGGAGTCGGGGTCTTCCATCAACACCTTGACTTCGACGCCGGCAAAGCGTGTCGGCTGCCAAGGCAGTGCCGCGACATCGATGTAGCGCGACGACAGCGCTGACAACTGGGCATGCTGGGCTTGCAAGCCGGGGGTTTGCAGGGCCATGGTCAGCGCTCCTTGTGTGCAGTGAAAGCGGGGTGCGCGGTCAGCGCGCAGGGCCGGGACGCAGCAGTCGAAGCAGACCGCGCACGGCCTCGAAGCGCAACGCGATGATCAGCACGATGCCGAGCCAGATCACGAGCGAGATCGGCCGCGTCAAGAAGGGCGCGAGGCTGCCGTCCGACAGCACCAGGCCGCGGCGCAGGCTCTTCTCCAGCAAGTCACCCAGCACGATGCCAAGCACCAGCGGCGCCATCGGGTATTTGCCCTGGCGCAAGAGAAAGCCCAGCAGGCCGAAGCCGAGCATGACCCAGATGTCGAACAGGCGGCCGGCGATCGCGAAGGAGCCGACCGTGCACAGCACCAGGATGATGGGCACCATCACCGTCTGCGGCACCTGCAGCACACGCACCATCAACTTGGTCAGCGTCAGGCCGTAGAACAGGATGCCCAGGGTGGCAAACAGCATCATCGCGACGATGTCGTAAACGAACTGCGGTGACTGGACCATGATCATCGGCCCTGGCTGCACGCCGTGAATCAGCATTGCGGCCATCAGCACCGCAGCAGGCGCTGAGCCGGGGATGGCCAGGGTGAGCACCGGGATGACCGCGCCGGGCACGCAGGCGTTGTCGCCCGTCTCTGCCGCCATCAGGCCTTCGATGGAGCCCTTGCCGAACAGCTCGGGTTCCTTGCTGGCGCGCTTGGCCGCGGCGTAAGACGACCACGCGGCCACGTCTTCCCCCACGCCCGGCACCACGCCGATGAAGGTGCCGATGCAGCCGGACCGCAGGATGGTTCGCCAGTGCCGCGTCACGTCGACCAGCTTGGGGATGACGGAGTCAAACGGATTGATCTTCACCGTGGGTTGGTGCGCCTTCATCACCGACAGCAGCTCGGCAAAGCCGAAGGCGCCCACCAGCGCGGGCACCAGGGCAATGCCACCGGCCAGGTCGCGGTTGCCGAAGGTGAAGCGGTCGAACGCGTAGATGGCCTCCTGGCCGACCATGGCGACGAACAACCCGAGAAAGCCTGCCATCCAGCCCTTGAGCGGGTCGTCACCGGTCAGCGTGCCCGAGATCACCACACCGAACACGGTCAGCCAGAAGAACTCGTAGGCACCGAACTTGAGCGCCAACTCGCCCAGCAATGGCGTGAACAGCGCCAGGAAGAACATGCCGATCAAGGTGCCCAGCACCGAGCCCGAAGTGGCGATGCCCATGGCCCGGCCGGCATGGCCTTGGCGGGCCAGCGCATAGCCGTCGAGGCAGGACGCGGCCGAGGCCGGCGTGCCCGGGATGTTGAGCAAGATGGCGGACCGCGAGCCACCGTAGATCGCGCCGACGTAGGTGCAGATCAGGATCAGCAGGGCCTGACTCGACTCGAGCTTGAGCGTGAGCGTGGTCATCAGCGCCAGGCCCATCGTGGCCGTCAGGCCGGGCAGCGCGCCGATGATCAGGCCGATGAGGGTCGAACCAAAGACGTAGAACAAGGACTCCGGAGTGACGAAACTCCAGATCGAATGGCCGAAGGCAATGAGGCCGCTGAACATGTCAGTGGCGCCCGGCCGTCCGAAACCACTGAGCGCCCCCTCGAGGGGCAGCGCGCAAATGCAAGCGTGGGGATTTCATCCTAGGGCAGGCGCACGAGGAAGACTTCCTGGAACACGTAGCTGACGACGAAGGCGGTGCCGGCGCCGACAGTGATAGCCAGGATCAGGCCGCGTGCGGTCTGCCCCGCACGCTGGCGGCGGGTCCAGTCGAACACAGTGATGGTCAAGGCCACGAACACCAAGGTGGCGAGCCAGAAAGGGATGCCGCCGCGGCCAACCAAACCTGCGGCGTAGCCAAGACCGAGGACCAGGAACACGCCGACCCGGGTGGCCACGACGCGCGTCTCGCTGCTGAGTGCGCAGCGCATCCCACCCAGGCGATGCCCGCCGGCGCGCGCCGCACGCAGCGCCAGCAGCAGGCCAAACAACACCAGGATGGCACCCAGCACGCCCGGCACCAGTCCCGGCGCGGTGTACAGGGTGGCGCCGCGGCTCTCCAGCCGGTCCATGCGCCAGGCGCCGATCACCACCGCCAGGCCAAATGCAACCCACAGCCAAGCGGCGATGAAATCGGCCTGGGCCGAGACCTTCTTGTCAGTCGTCATGCAGGTCGCAGCGACGCTACGCTGGCACCGCGTGCCCCGGCGAGGCGCTCGCCTCGATGCGCTTCACGGGCGCTCAGGGCTTGGGAATGCCGATGGTGTCGGGCGAGATCTTGGCCTGGCCGGCGTTGAACTTCTGCCAGGCCGCGTCGGCCACCGCCGGCATCGCAATCTTCTGCGCATCGGCCCCAGAGGTCACCACCATCAGCGCGCCGCGGCTGGTGGCGTACTTCTTGATAACTTCCGACTTGGCGATCTTGTCCATCCAGATCTTGTCCAGCGTCGCCGTCACTTCGGCCGGCACGCCCTTGGGCACGAAGATGCCGAAGTAGCTTACGGGGACCTTGAAGCCGGGCACGAAATCCGACAGCGGCGGGATCATGCCGTGGCCTTCGATCTCGATGGCCTTGTCGCCAACCACCGCCAGCGGACGCAAGCGTTTGCCGCGGATCATTTCCGACTGCTCGGAGGAAAGCTGCGTGGTCACCTCTGTCTCGCCCGCCACCGTGGCGATGACCGCCGGGTTGCCCCCATCGTAGGTGACGTGCTTGTACTTGACCCCGGTGGCCGCGACGATTTGCTCGATGGCGGTGTGGCCGCTCGAATTCACACCCGCGGTGGCCACCGACACCTGGCCCGGTTTGGCCTTCATCGCTTCGAGCAAGGCCTTCATGTCCTTGTGCGGCGAGCTGACCGGCACGCTGACGATGGTCGGCAGGGCCAGGTGGAGGTAGAGGTTCCAGTCCTGCACCGTGGTGTCGACCATGCCGAGGATCTTGTAGGAGCCCAGGTCTTTGGGCGCGCCGGAAGTCCACGTGTAGCCGTCCTTCGGGGCCTCGAGTGCATTCTTGGTGCCGATCGAGCCCGACGCACCGGGCTGGTTCAGCACCACGATCTTCTGCCCCAGCGCCGCCTCCAGGTCGCCCGCCGTGATGCGGATCATCTGGTCCGTAGCGCCGCCAGCGGCCCAGGGCACGATGATGTTGATCGGCTTGTTCGGCTTCCACTGCGCCACGGCAGCAGAGCTCAGGCTCAAAGCGCCGAGGCCGACAAGGGCCGCGACAACGGTCAACGCACGAAATGATTTCACTGTGACGTCTCCTGGAGGGGTTGTCCGCGGCGCCCGCGGCAATGTCAGAATTGTTCCGAGCCTCAAGGGTGACATGCGGGTCGAGGCGGCGCCCTCGGGCAAACCCGAGACACCTGTCCTGCGCCTGAAGCAGGACGCCCCCCGCTAGCGCGCGCCGCGCCGAAGGCTTTGAACACGATGAAACTCGCGACCTGGAACGTCAACTCGCTCGGCGTGCGCCTGCCGCAATTGCTCGACTGGCTGGCCGCGCACCAGCCGGATGCCATCGTGCTGCAGGAAACCAAGCTCACGGACGAGAAGTTTCCGCAGGCCGAGATCGAGGCAGCAGGCTACCGTGCCGAATGGTTCGGCCAGAAGACTTACAACGGCGTCGCACTGCTGACCAAGACCGCGGCCACCGATGTCGTGCGCAACATTCCGGGCTTCGACGACCCGATGGCCCGCGTCATCACTGGCAGCGTCGAGGGGGTGCGCATCGTCGGCGCCTACTTCCCCAACGGCCAGGCCCCGGGTACCGACAAGTTCGAATACAAGATGCAGTGGCTGCACGGGTTGCGCGACTGGCTGCGCGAAGAGCTGGCGCGGCACCCGAAGATGGTGCTGCTGGGCGACTTCAACATCGCGCCCGACGACCGTGATGTGTTTGACCCCGTGGCCTGGGCCGGCCAGATCCACTGCACCGACGAGGAGCGCGATCACTTGAAGAAGTTGATCGGCCTGGGCTTGGTCGATGCCTTCCGCTTGTTCGAGCAGGCGCCAAAGTCTTGGTCTTGGTGGGACTATCGCAACCTGGCCTTCCGAAAGAACCAGGGCCTGCGCATCGATTTGATCCTGGTCAGCGAGGCGCTACGGGCGTCGGTGCAGTCTTGCAGCATCGACAAGGCGCCGCGCAAAAACGAGCGCCCGAGCGACCACGCGCCAGTGGTGGTGACCCTGGCTTGAGACGGATCAATCGTCCAGCCCCAGCTCCTGAATCTTGCGCGTGATGGTGTTGCGCCCGATGCCCAGGCGCTGCGCGGCTTCGATGCGGCGGCCGCGGGTGGCGTCGAGCGCGGTCAGGATCAGCTTGGCTTCGAACTGGCGCGTCAGCGCCTCCCACACTTCGGGCGTGTTGCTGTCCAGCAGAACACGTGCCTCGCGCTCCAGATCGACCAGCCAGCCCGCGCTGGCTGCAGGCAGCGCCGCTGCTTGCGCCAACGGGGCTTGCGCAAAGGCAGCAGCCACCGGCGCGTTGGCCAGCGCAGCGCCGACGGGTGTTGCCGCGGGCGCAGCCATCAACTCGGGCGGCAAGTCCTTCACCTCCACCACCTGGGCCGGCGCCATCACCGTCAGCCAGTGGCAGATGTTCTCCAACTGGCGCACGTTGCCGGGGTAGTCGAAGGCCAGCAAGCGCGCCAGCGCAGCTTCCGACAAACGCTTGGCCTCGACGCCGAGGTCCTTGGCGCTGCGCTGCAAGAACTGGCGCGCCAGCATCGAGATGTCGTCGGGGCGCTCGCGCAGCGCCGGCAGGCGCAGGCGAATCACGTTCAGGCGATGGAACAGGTCTTCGCGGAAGGCACCGTCCTTGACGCGTTGCTCAAGGTTTTGGTGCGTGGCGGCGATTACGCGCACATTGCTCTTTTGCGGCTGGTGGCCGCCAACGCGGTAGAACTGGCCGTCGGAGAGCACGCGCAGCAAGCGGGTCTGCAAGTCGAACGGCATGTCGCCGATCTCGTCGAGAAAGAGCGTGCCGCCGTCGGCCTGCTCGAAGCGGCCGCGGCGCATGGTCTGCGCGCCGGTGAAGGCGCCGCGCTCGTGGCCGAAGAGTTCGCTCTCGAGCAGGTCCTTGGGGATCGCTGCAGTGTTGATGGCCACGAAGGGCCCGCTGCCGCGCGGGCTGTGCTTGTGCAGGGCCAGCGCCACCAACTCCTTGCCCGAGCCGCTCTCGCCCGTGATGAGCACGGTGACCTGGCTTTGCGACAGGCGGCCGATGGCGCGAAACAGGTCTTGCATCGCCGGCGCCTGGCCCAGCATCTCGGGTGTTTCGCCGGGCCGCTCGCTGGCCACCGCCTCGCGCAGGCTCTCCTCCACAGCGCGGCGGATCAGCTCAACCGCCTTGGGCACGTCGAAGGGCTTGGCCAGGTAGTCGAAGGCGCCACCCTGGAAGGCCGAGACGGCGCTGTCGAGGTCGGAATAGGCCGTCATCACGATCACGGGCAGGCCCGGCAGGCGCAGCTTGATCTTGGCCAGCAGGTCCAGGCCCGAGCCGCCGGGCATGCGGATGTCGCTGACCAGCACCTGGGGCTCGTCATCGTCGAGCGCGGCCAGCACGTCGCGCGCGTTGGAGAAGGCACGCACCGAAAACTGCTCTCGCGCCAGCGCCTTCTCAAGCACGAAGCGAATCGATTGATCGTCGTCGACGACCCAGATGGGTTTCATGCGAAGGATTTCTGTGTCAAGGCAGCGGGAGGAGGATCGTGAACACCGTGCGGCCCGCCTCGCTGTCGCATTCGATCGTGCCCTGATGTTGCTGCACGAAGGTCTGCGCCAAGGTCAGTCCGAGGCCCGATCCGCCCTCACGCCCCGTCACCAGCGGGAAGAAGATGCGCTCACG